>ONLK01000061.1 GCA_900318615.1 uncultured Eubacteriales bacterium | reverse complement strand
CACTCGCATGCAAGCATGCGTGGCGGCGGACTTTTGACACTGTAATCATGTAACGAAAGACTTACAGAAGGTTAAAAACAGCCGCCGGCTGTGTTCATGAAAGTGAACGCATCCCGGCGGCTGTTTTGTTTTATAGGGCACAGCTGCGAAAACCTGAAAATATCCCGGCCGTTTTCTGTGTCTTATTTTCCAATGCGAAGGATCAAGGATCAGGAAAGAACCGGCCTCACAGCTGCCGCAAGTTCATCTTTTTCCTTCTGAGCTTCCTCAAGGCTGGCTCCTCTGGTGGTAAAATAGGTCTTGATCTTCGGCTCAGTTCCGGACGGGCGGACAACGACGCTGGCTCCATCTTCCAGCCCATAAATCAGAACATTTGCCTTCGGAAGACCTGTCTCCTCCGTTTTTTCATAGTCCGTCGCAGATACAACCTTTCGTCCCGCGAACTCTTTCGGCGTGTTTTTACGAAGGTTGTCCATAATGGAGGCCATCTTATCCATTCCGGAAAGTCCCGGAAATTCGAAGCTGTCTACCTTATTCAGGTAACGGCCGTACTGCGCATAAATCTCTTCCAGGCGCTGTTTGATGGAGGATCCGATGCTTCTGTAGTAGGAAGCCATCTCGCAGATCAGCATGGAGGCAACTACGGCATCCTTATCTCTCACGTAGGATCCTGCCAGGTAGCCGTAGCTTTCCTCAAAGCCGAAGATGAAGCGCTCTGCTTCGCCGTCCGCTTCCAGTTTTGCGATCTGGTCACCGATCCACTTAAAGCCGGTCAGCGTGTGGCGAAGCTCCACCCCGTAATGTTTTGCAACAAGATCTGCCAGCGGTGTGGAAACAATGGACTTAACCGCTACCGGTTTTTGGGGCATGGTTCCCTTTTCAATCCTTCCGGCACAGATATAATCCAGAAGAAGAACACCCATTTCGTTGCCGGAAACCAGTTCGTAAGAACCATCCGGACACTTCATTGCAATGCCGACGCGGTCTGCATCCGGGTCGGTTGCGAGCATCAGGTCTGCGCCGGTCTTCTCTGCCAGTTCAAGCCCTTTCTGCAGTGCCTCCCGGATTTCCGGGTTCGGATAAGAACAGGTGGTAAAGTATCCGTTCGGATATTCCTGTTCCGGAACGATGGTGATATCATCGATCCCGATATCGTGAAGAACGTGGGTAACCGGAACAAGTCCGGTTCCGTTCAGCGGCGAATAGACGAGTTTAAGTCCTGCTGTCCTGCAAAGGCCAGGGCGCACCTGACACGCCTCTACGGCTGCATAAAAAGTCTCCTTGCAGTCATCACCGACAAACCGGATCAGGCCGGCCTCGACGCCTGCTGCAAAGGACATATATTTAGCGCCGGTAAGGACATCCGTTTTCTGAATGGAGTTATAAACAACCGCTGCCGCATCATCCGTCATCTGACAGCCGTCCGGTCCGTAGGCTTTGTAGCCATTGTATCTGGCCGGATTGTGGGAAGCTGTCACCATAATTCCGGCATTGCATTTATAATAGCGGGTGGCAAAACTGAGCGCCGGAACCGGCATCAGTTCATCATAAATCCGTACATTTATTCCGTTGGCAGCCAGCACACCGGCTGCATCTCTTGCGAAATTCCAGCCCTTCAGACGGCTGTCGTAACTGATGGCTACCGTCTGCGTTCCACCCTGCGTTTTGACCCAGTCGGCAACGCCCTGTGTCGCCTGGCGGACAACCCAGATATTCATACGGTTGGTGCCGGCCCCCAGTGTTCCGCGAAGACCTGCAGTTCCAAACTTCAGCGCAACGGCAAACCGGTCCTTCATGGCCTCATCGTCCCCCTGAATATCCTGCAGTTCCTTTTTAAGATCAAAGTCTTCCAGATCCGCCTCCAGCCAGCGTTTGTATTCATCCAGATACATTTTCATAACTCCACCTTTCCTTATAAATTTTCGTTCCCGTCCGCGCATTCCACTTCTCTATTTTCATGCAGCAGCTGACGGCCACTATCCTTTTCAGGACAGCCACACCTGATTCAACTATAATGTTCCCTTGTTTCAATGTCAAGAAACCTGCCGAACAAAATCATCATCCTGCGATAGCTCCAGGAGCCCTTCAGACAAGGCCATTTCTATTCATCCGGATAGATACCCGCTTCCGTAATAACCAGCGGGAATCGGACGTCATGCCTTTCCGACGGGATGCTGTCCCGTACCAGTTTTTCGTAGCATATTATGACCGCTGCGCATTTCGGTGCCGGTGAAAAGTAACGGTCGTAATACCCGCCGCCGTGCCCCAGCCTTGTACCGGAATGCGTACAGGACAGGCACGGAATAACCGCCAGATCAATTTTTTCCGGGGCAATGAGTTCCGTGCTGCGGGATGGTTCCCGGAGACCATACTTTCCATCTCTCAATTCCTCAAGGGAGCGGATTCTCCGTGCTTCCATGATTCCCTTCCCGGTGCAAAGCGGAACGGAGAGGACCTTTCCATCTGCCAGTACCTGTGCGAGAAATGGATCGGTATTGATCTCCGACGCTGTTCCGGCAAAGCAGAACACCGTGTCCGCATGATGATACTCCGGAAGAGTCAGAAGAAGGCGGACAATTTCTCTGTCCGCCTTTCTGCGATAATCTTCCGGCAGAAGCAGTATTTCTTCCTGTATCTGGGTTCGAAGAATTTTTTTCTGTTTCCTGATTTCCATATCTGCCATAAATACGCTTTCATTTAGAATACGGGCAGCAAAAGTGCTTCTGCCACCCATTCTGCTGCGACCGGATAGTCTTCCGTGTTCGGACAGTCTTCCGCCCCGGATAATGCCGCCGGCTGCGGTATTTATTCAATGACTTCCGCGATGATATTCACTGTCTGATCCGGATCCGCCGTTGTCCAGGTCACCGTCGCGTATACGCCATTCTGAAGCTCAGCTATATCCCGCTCTGCCGCCGATATTTCAAAGTTTCGTACAATGCCGTCGTCGCAGCTCATGCGGACGTAGTTCCATCCGTCAGTTGCCGTTACAACGCCGGACACAACCATGGTTATCTCTTCATTCTCATCTTCCGCAGCTGTTATATCCGGGTCCTCCGCATATTCCTCATCATTGTTGTGAAGAACCGCTTCCACATGGGAGGTACGGTCGGTGACCTTGTTCGCCGTATACGGGGATGCGGCTCCGGAATAAACAATGGTTATCTCATCGCCGGCCCGGACCGAATCGATGATATCCCACGCTGTATAAGCCGTGTCAAAGGACATGCCATTGGCAAGCGTTATGCTTCCCAGCGCTGTCCCGGCAACCGTACCGGTTATGGATGCGTTTTCCACATAACTGGAAACGACCGGCTCCGACCAGCTCAGATAATCGCTGTAAATGTATCCGACTGCATTTTTATAATTCACGCGGGTCCACCCGGTGTTTGTTTTCCCGGTTATCTCAATTCCGCTGCCCTTATAAAGAACACCGATAATCCCGGACTGGGCATTGGCATCCTCGCGTATATTTACGTTAACAGCAGCATACATGGTACCGCTGGCTCCGGTTGTAATCACCGGCCGCGTATGACTGGTGAATTCTCCCCACACGTATCCCGTCTGGCCTTCATACTGAATTTGAATCCACCCGTCGCTGGTGTAGCCGGTTTCCGTCATGCCGTCTCCGGCCTGATAACCGCCGATGATAGTTCCGTCCAGACTTCCGGCGGAGCGTACGTTGATGCCCGCAGTTGCATACAGTGTTGCAGATTTTTCTGTAAATGTAACGGCCGGCTTCGCCGCCTGCGCCTCCTGATACGATGAAAGATCCGCAGGCATGCGGACCGTCACTTCTCCGTTCTGACTGTAGTCCGTCCGGGATACTTTAACAAAGGTTTCCTTCGATCCGTTGTTTTCAACCGTATAGGACATTGTAATCTCGCGCGAAATCACATGTCCGTCCCGGTCAACGATCATCGAACCCTGCAGCGTATTGACCGTCGCATTCCCTTCCTGCGCCGTCAGATGATCCAGCAGTTTTTCATTGTAATCTCCGATCGTATCGTCTGTCGCGGAGAAAACATAGTTTGTGTTCCCGGTGACGTCGTCCTTCATGCTGTACAGGGTCTGAAGATAACTGGAATTCATATCCAGATAGATCTGCGAGTTTACCATCCGCCAGTATTCATCACGGCTTTGCTGCTGTTTCATCTTCTTTCCATCCAGCGTGTAATAATACCAGCCGTCTGTATAATAAGTATCACTTGTCACATCAACATCATTTGATGAAATGCTGATGCGTCCCTCCAGATTTTCCTGTGTAATCCCGCTTACCTTCAGATCGATCCTTTTCACAGAAGCGACATTCGTCTTCGTGGAAACCGTCGTTTCTGTTACCCGGCAGTTCAGACCATCCAGAATATCCTGCCCCTGAACAGCCGTGTTATATGCCTTCTCCACCTCCGGCGCGAAATCCGCCTGCGCGGGCATGGCGGACATCGTACACCAAATTCCGGCTGTCAGCAGAATCGCCCATCTCTTTTTCCCCATATTTTGTAACCTCTCCCTTTTTCTGTGTCTGTTATCGGATTCCCGTTACACAGATGTACTGCCCTTCTCCGTGAAAAATTTCCACGTGACTGAGTCCGGCCTGACGCATGAAAGTTTCCAGCTCTTCCGGGCGGTAGATTCGAAACGTTCCGTCGATCTTCGGCCAGTCCGGCATGTTATCCGGATCGCTGCCCTCGCAGATAATCATAAGCCGTCCGCCTTCCTTCAGAATCCTCCGGATTCCGCGGATCGCCATCGGCACATCCTCCCAGAAATACACGGTTTCTATGGCGGTTACCACATCAAAAGACCCCGATTCATAGGGCAGATTCTCAACATCCCCCAGTCTTACGAATACACGCTTGCCGATTTCGGCTGCATTATATTTTTCTGTCTGACGGACACTTTCCTGCGAATAGTCAATTCCCTCCACTACGCTGTTTGGAGCAATATCCAGAAGTTCACGTATGGCAGCACCCCCGCCGCATCCGATATCCAGGATATGCATATGGTCACGCCACGGCACACAGGAAAAAGCAAATTTTCTGAGCGGCGCATGGGATACATTCATACGCTTCAGCATTTTCTTTCCTTCTTCTCCCTGCGGGCGTCCCGGATTAGCCTGATCCCGGACTTCCCTGCTGTCTTCCGATACCGCATTTTCAATCTTCATTGTATTATCACCCTTGTTTTCTGTTTCCTGTTATTTTCTGTTCACTTTTTCCGTTTGCTGTTTTCCTATTTTTTGTTTCTGTTATAGTAAATGGCCATCACAGCAAAGCACCCCGCAAAAATGGCGATCAGTGCAATCCATCTGACAATCGTTATCATACTTTTCCCCCGGATCTTTCTATTTCTCTGTATTCTGTATTTCCGCCTTATCTTCTGCTTCAGCACCGCCGCTGACATCGGCGTACGTCAACGTCTCCAGATCTTCCCGGGAGGCATCTTTTTTATCTGCCAGTCTGTTTGCCTGCGCCGTCACGGCCTTTTCAAACAGATTTCTAACATCGCGGGCGTTCGCAAAATTTGCTTCCCTCCTGGCTGTCTTTGCGTGGTAATACTCCTTCACCCAGGTAAGCGCGTCATTATCTGCCTTGTAGCCGTTTTTAGCGGCTGTGAAACTGAAGATCTGCGTCAGCTCGTCTACTGTATAATCCGGAAAATTGATAAACTTGTTAAACCTGGATCGCAGGCCGGGATTCGAATCAAGAAATTTCTGCATCAGATCCGTGTACCCTGCCACCACGACAATGAATTCATCCCGGTGATCTTCCATCGCCTTGAGAAGGGTGTCGATGGCTTCCTGTCCGAAATCTCCCTGACTGGTGGATGCCGACAGCGTGTAGGCTTCATCAATGAACAGAATACCGCCCATGGCACTGTCAATAACTTCCTTCGTCTTAATCGCCGTCTGACCGATGTATCCGGCAACCAGACCGGAACGGTCCACCTCCACCAGCTGTCCCTTTTTCAGGATGCCCAGTTCATGATAAACCCTGGCCAGAATGCGGGCTACCGACGTCTTGCCGGTTCCGGGATTTCCATAGAATACCAGATGTTTGGACACATCCGCTTCCTTAAGTCCCTGCTGTCTGCGGCGAATGTTCACCTTCTGCACATTGATCAGTGACCGGACCTCCTGCTTGACTGTTGTAAGTCCGATATAGCTGTTCAGCTGAGCAAGAATGGCTTCAATCTTTTCATCGGCATCATCAGCCGAATAATCAACCGATGCCGCATCCTTCGACATGTCAGGAACAGCCGGGGGCTTGTCAGCAGCTTTCTTTTCCGACACGATGTTGTCAGCCGTTTTCTCTTCCCCCGGGCTGCTGCCGGCTTTCAGTTCCCTATCCGGTGACTGCGTTCCGGTGCTGTCTGACGCAATCGTTCTGTCTGCCTTTGTATGAAGGCTGTCCGGGAAATCTCCGGCAGGGCTGAAGCCTTTTACTCCATCCATCGCATCCTTGTTCACAGCGAACAGATCATTTACCAGTGAACTGATGCTATGACCGGTACGGCTATATCCCTTCAGCCTGTCTGCCTCCTGCCGAAGACCTTCCGTCGTTTTTTTCAGCAGGTCGTCAAATTCATCCATCTTTTCCTGCAGTTCTTTATCCTCGTCTGACATGGCTATTTCCCCTGACTGTCTTCTGTGTGTATCTACGGTACGGCATTATAAAAGACGACACTGAACCAGGTAACCGTACCGCGTCCCTGATGAAAAGACATACCGCCTTTTTCCGCCAGTTCGGTGACCAGCAGCCCGTATCCTTCCACACATGGAAGCATCCTGTCCGGCCAGCGGCAGCCCTTTTCCGGATAAGTACATTTATCACATAAACTGCATGATTCAACCGAAAGCGTCAGCACCTGTCCGTAGTATTTTTCAAAAACCTTCGATACCTTTACGGTAACTTTCTGGTGTTCTGAACGGCTTTCAAGAGCCTCCGCCATATCTGTCGGGTTATCAAGCTCCGCGATGGTGGTAAATACAAAACAATCCTTATACCCAAGGGCGCGCGCCCGGCATTCGTCAACAGTTCCTACCGCCGGAGGACAGGACCATGACTTATTGTACCGGGGACACTCCTCCCGGCAGATATCCCGTACGCGCTCGGAAAACTTCAGATTCTCCGTCCGAAGATACGCATATTCAAAGATCGGTTCGGCAGCGATCTCCTTTTCTACCGCTCTTAATTTTTCATATTGTGTCAGCATTGCATTATCCGTTTATCCCTTATTTGACCAGAAACCTTCCTGTCCCAGCTCACGGACACCCTTTCCGGCCTGCCGGCTGCGATCCTTAAACTGAAGTTCCGGATTTTTTATACTCACCCTGGTTCCCCGCGGTACAGAGGAGGTGATAAAACAGTTGGATCCGATGACGGCTCCTTCGCCGATGACGGTGTCTCCGCCAAGAATAGACGCTCCGGCATAGACAGTCACATTGTCCTCCAGGGTAGGATGACGCTTTTTGTGGCGCAGGCACTGCCCTCCTCTGGTTGACAAGGCTCCCAGCGTAACTCCCTGGTAAAGTTTTGCCCCTTTTCCGATGCGTGTTGTCTCTCCGATAACGACGCCGGTACCGTGATCGATAAAGAAGTAACTTCCAATTGTTGCTCCCGGATGGATATCAATTCCGGTCAGATTATGTGCATATTCCGTCATGATCCTGGGGATCATCGGTACATCCAGTTTATAAAGTTCATGAGCAATACGGCTTACAGTGATGGCATATACCCCGGGGTAAGAAAAAATAGTTTCATCCGTGCTGAAAGCTGCCGGATCGCCCTCATAGGCTGCCTGCACGTCCGTCGCCAGAATATCCCTCAGATAGGGGAAGGTTCTCAAAAACTTTCCTACGATGTCCCAGGCTCTGGCCTTCAGCTGCACATAGTCGACTTCGGTGCGTGAACCGTTTTCCGTATGCTGCAGTGCCTTCACCACCTGCTTTGTCAGCCGGTAGTTGATATCTTCCAGCAATTCTCCTACATGGTAACTGATTGAACTGTCTGAAAGCAGTTTTTCTTCAAAATATCCCGGGAATAAAACATACCGTACTTCCTGAAGAATACTGATAATCAATTCCCTGTCCAGCCGGTTCGACTGGGCTATGTTCACTGTGCCCGGGTGTTTTTCGTAACTGGAGACCATAGCCTGTGTAAGATTTTTCAGCTCTTCTCTGTCCATCTGCGTCCATACCTTTACTATTCTGCTATTATTCCTGCTTATAAGGATTTCGGTTATTATTGGTTGTTTTTATTTTATGAATGCGGATCCGGCAGTTCATCGATCAGTACGGATGCCAGCAGCGTCTGCCGGATAATATGCGCGTCATCCGCATCCATGACAGAAAAATCAGGAAGTTTATAATAAGTTCCCGTCAGGAAAGAAGTCGACAGCCGATATGCCTCCGCATCAAATCCACTCAGCTGACGCAGCTGCTTCTGTCCCCAGTCTGTCATCAGACGTATGGCATTTGTTTTCTCAATGGTCATATCATTCAGCATGGGAAGAATTTCATAAAAATGAATATCGTCCCAACTCGCCATATACATGCACTTACATAGTCCCTTGGTAAAGAAAGGATACCTGTAATAGCAATTCACCAGATCCCTGAAACGGCTGCGCTGCTCCGTGCTTTCAAATAAATTATGATGTGAAAGCTCCAACACACATTTTTCGTCCCAGTTCATAAATCTTGTCCTCCGATGTGCACGGTAATTCTATCCGCAGCGTGTAGAAAACCTCTTATTTTATCTGTTCTGCGAACAAACTTATTTAGTTAATATAATAAGATAATTTGGCGTTTATTACAAGCATCCGGCTTAAATCCGATTGAAATACCGTACGTAACCTCACGTAAACGTTTATGATGCTTTTAATTCCCTGCAGCCCGGGTATATAAAAACCCCGGAAACCATACGAATGGTTTCCGGGGTTTGTTCAAAGGCGTCACCGGGAATCGGACCCGGGATAGAGGTTTTGCAGACCTTTGCCTTACCGCTTGGCTATGACGCCATATTATATTTCCAAAATGACTCCTACGGGATTCGAACCCATGTTACCGCCGTGAAAGGGCGATGTCTTAACCGCTTGACCAAGGAGCCTTATCGGCGCTTGTTAGTTCTCACTTTCGCCTGTCAGGCATCCGGGACATTCCGCTGGGATCATCCATACTAACAAACTCCCCGAGTAGGGCTCGAACCTACAACAACCCGGTTAACAGCCGGGTGCTCTACCATTGAGCTATCGAGGATCACTACTTAGAAGATATCCTACATACCTTCAAAACCGCAATCGAATTTTTCAATCTTTCTTCCTTTTTATAAACCCTTTCTTCCGGATAAGCCTGCGACCTATTAGTAACAGTCAGCTCCATGCCTTACAGCACTTCCACCTCTGTCCTATCAACCTTGTATTCTGCAAGGGGTCTTGG
>ONLK01000053.1 GCA_900318615.1 uncultured Eubacteriales bacterium | reverse complement strand
GATCAGTATGTTGAGTCGGAAGGCTGGAACAAGCTGGATGAGCAGACCGGTGATTTCACACAGGACGGCGGCCAGAAGGTTATGGAGTCCTACTGCAAATCCTATGAAGGAAAGTTCAACGTTGTTGTATGCCAGAATGATAACGAAGCATTCGGCGCTATCGACGCTATGAAGGCAGCCGGCGTTTCCTACGGTGTGGACGGCGATGTCATCGTTATTTCCTTCGACGCATGCAAGGCTGGTCTTCAGATGGTTCTCGACGGCGACATCAACGCAGATTTCCAGTGCAACCCGCTTCAGGGACCTGACTGCGCAGAAATCGTTAAGAAACTCGCAGCCGGCGAAGAAGTTCCGGATAAGACATACATGGCTGAGCCGTGGTACTGCCATGACGATACCGTTAAGAGCGTAAGCTACACCAACGCAGCCGGCGAGGATGTAACCGAAGATATGGTTATCGTTGATCAGGATATCGTAGACGCAGGATACTAATTCGCACGATCCGGCGAAGACGTGTCATTCCTTCCGGATGATAGGAAATAAAAGTGAATAACCTTTGAAACGCAAGGACGGCATCCGAACGAACGATCGTCGGATACCGTCCTTTCTGATTAAATAAACGAAAACACATGGGCCGGCGATGCCGGCACAGCAAACAATTGGGTGAGATAAGATATGGCAGATAATAATAATGTATTAATCACCATGAAACACATCACGAAGACATTCCCCGGAGTTGTCGCTCTTGATGATGCCGAGCTGACCCTGCACAGGGGAGAAATCCATGCTCTGATGGGCGAGAATGGTGCCGGAAAGTCCACCATCATTAAATGTCTGACCGGTGTGTACGAACGGGACAGCGGAGAAGTTCATATGGATGGGGTAGAAGGAAACATTCACTGCCATTCAACCATGGATGCACAGAACATCGGTATCGCTACCGTGTATCAGGAGGTTAACCTCTGCCCGAACCTTTCCGTAGCAGAAAATCTTTTTATCGGCCGTGAACCGCGAACGAAACTCCATACCATCGACTGGCGCAAAATGAACAGGATGGCCAGGGAACTGATGCAGAAACTGCAGATTGAGGTCGATGTTACCAAAACACTTGAAAATTATTCCATTGCCATCCAGCAGATGATCGCCATTGCGCGAGCCGTCGATATGGATGCAAAGGTTCTGATCCTGGATGAGCCGACGTCTTCTCTGGATGATAATGAAGTTGAAAAATTGTTCGGCATGATGAGAAATCTGCGGGACAAAGGCGTCGGCATTATATTTGTCACACACTTTCTGGAACAGGTGTATGCCGTCTGCGACAGAATAACGGTTATGAGAAACGGAAAATTTGTCGGTGATTACTCCGTGACGGAACTGCCCCGCGTAAAGCTGGTAGCAGCCATGCTTGGCAAGGATTTCGATGATCTGGCCAGCATTAAGAGCGAGGGCGGCACCCACCTTGGAGATATCCTTTATGAAGGCAAAAACCTCAGCCACCGGGGAACAATCAAACCGTTCAGCTTTAAGATCCATAAGGGCGAGGTCGTGGGGCTGGCCGGACTTCTGGGCAGCGGACGAAGCGAACTGGTGCGCTGCATTTATGGAATTGATAATTCGCAGACCGGAGAAGCAGCGATGGAGGGGAAAGTGCTCAAAACGAAATCCCCGCTGGATTCCATCAAGGCCGGCATGGGATTTCTCCCGGACGACCGGAAGGCGGATGGCTGCATTGCAAACCTGTCGATCCGTGAAAACATTATCATAGCACTGCAGGCCCGCACCGGACTGTTTAAGAAGATACCGATGGCGAAACAGTGTGAGATAGCCGATAAATACATCAATCTGCTGCAGATTAAGACAGCATCCCGCGAGACCCAGCTCGGACAGCTTTCCGGCGGCAACCAGCAGAAGGTTATACTTGCCCGCTGGCTGGCAACGAATCCGAAGTTCCTGATCCTGGATGAACCGACCCGCGGCATCGATATCGGAACCAAGACGGAAATTCAGAAGCTGGTGCTTAAGCTGGCAGACCAGGGTATGAGTGTTATCTTTATTTCTTCGGAGATAGAGGAAATGATCCGTACCTGCTCCCGGATGCTGATCCTTCGTGATGGCCAGAAAGTGGGAGAACTTGACTCGAAAGAAGTAGAGCTGACCCAGGAGAATATTATGGCAGCGATTGCCGGAGGTGAGAACAAATGAGCAAGGAAGCGAACAAGAAGGAAGGCGGCTTCTTTGGGAGCCTGATACACAAGCCTTTGTTTATGCCGATCCTGATGCTGATCCTCGTCCTGCTGATCAATCTTTTCAAGGATCCCGGCTTTTTCAAAATTGCGATTAAAAATGGCGTTCTGTACGGACGTCTGATCGATGTTCTGAACCGTGGAAGCGAAATCGCGATCCTGGCTCTTGGCCAGACGCTGGTGGTTGCAGTGTCCGCCGGAACTGATATTTCCGTAGGATCGGTCATGGCGCTGGCGGCCAGCGGCGGCTGCATGGTTCTGGCCGGCTATGGAAATACTTCCGTGACCGGAATTGTCGCTCCGATCGGCATCGGTATTCTGGTCGGCATTCTGTTCGGCCTTGCCGGCGGCAGTATCAACGGTCTGCTGGTGGCCAAACTGAAAATTCAGCCGATGGTCGCAACATTGATCTTTTTCATGGCAGCCAGAGCCATCGGACTTCTTCTTTGCTACAACCAGATTATCTACATCCGCTATCAGCCGTACCAGTATCTGGGCAACTTCCTGCCGGGGTCTATCATTCCGACACCTATTCTGGTGACTATTCTGATGATTATCCTGATGGAGCTGCTGCTGAAAAAAACGTCGCTGGAGATGTATATTCAGTCGGTTGGTATCAACAGCCGTGCGTCCCGAATCTGCGGCATCAATTCCGACCTGATCTGCTTCCTTTGCTATGCGATCTGCGGCATGTGCGCCGGTGTCGCCGGAATGATTGCTTCATCCCGTATTTATTCGGCCGACTCCAACAACATCGGTCTGAACTATGAAATGTATTCGATCCTGGCCGTAGCCCTCGGCGGCAATTCACTGGCCGGCGGTAAATTTAATCTGGCCGGTTCCATTGTCGGGGCCTACACCATTCAGGCGATCATGACAACACTGCTGGCGATGGGCGTTTCCACAGACCAGTCGCCGGTTATCATGGCAATTATCATTATTCTGATTGTCGTATTCCAGAGTCCGGTATTCAAGGATTGGGCAGCAGCAAAAAAGAAAAATAAAGCGGCGGTAAAGGAGGCAGCATGATGGAAAAGACGAAACAGAGTAAAAAACTTTCCGGACACAGTCTGCTTCTGATGATCACGGTTATTCTGTTCATCGCCATGTATGTGGCCGGCTGCATTATGTATGCGAACAAAGGGTTCACACATCTGCAGAACTTCCTGAACATTCTGATCTCGAATGCAGGTCTGATCTGTGTAGCTTCCGGCATGACCTGTGTCATGCTGACAGGCGGTATTGATATCTCCGTCGGCTCCCTGATTGCCATGGACTGCATGATACTGGCCGACGGTATGGCCAATAAGGGCTGGAACGCTGTTTTCGCCATTGTTCTCGTCCTGATCATCGGCGTGGTATGGGGTGTTGTCCAGGGATTTCTGGTAGGCTATGTTAAAATTCAGCCGTTCATTGTCACGATGGCCGGTATGTTCTTCGGACGCGGCATGACCGCCGTTATCAATACCGAACAGGTTTCTATTACAAAAGATGTCAGTGCCACCTTCTACAATATGGCGAACGCGAAGATCAATCTGCCGCAGTCCTGGGGCTATATGGCAAAGACACACAAGATTGCTCCCTACATCCGCCCGTCCGTCCTGATAGCGCTGGCGGTCGTGGTTGTAATCTGGTTTATTCTTAAGTACACAAAATTCGGACGTGTTCTTTACGCTGTCGGCGGAAATGAAACCAGCGCTTCCATGATGGGTCTGAATGTAAAAAAGACAAAGATGAAAGCATACATTCTATCCTCCGTTTTGTGTTCGATCGGCGGCATTTTGTACTGCCTGAATACGCAGAAGGGGTACGTGCAGCAGGCCAAGGGCCTTGAAATGGACGCGATCGCCGCGGCAGTTATCGGCGGAACGCTTCTGACCGGAGGCGTCGGAAATGTATGGGGAACTCTGATCGGCGTACTGATCACCGGAACCATCACATCTCTGGTAATGACGAACGGCAAACTGCTTTCCAGCTGGTCCAACATTCTGACAGCTGCACTGCTGTGCCTGTTCATTCTGCTTCAGGCTGTCTTCGCATACATCCAGAGACGCAGCGAGAGCTGACATCGCGAAAGTATATACCATGGCCGAAATCTGATATAATAATTCCGGTCAGTCAGGAAAGGACTGCCATCTGGGCTGAATGCTTAGCTGACAGTCCTTCTTTCATAAATCAGCAATCAAGGGGTCAGAGCATGTTAAAAGTATTTCTTGTGGAAGATGAGTTCATCATCCGCGAAGCGATTCGAAAAACAATTAACTGGGAAAGAGAAGGGTACGAGCTGGCCGGCGAAGCCGGTGACGGTGAGCGCGCCTATCCCATGATTCTTGACAAAAAGCCGGATATTCTGATCACGGATATCCGGATGCCGTTTATGGACGGCCTAACCCTCTCACGTCTTGTGCGGGAAAACCTTCCGTCAACCAAGATTATCATACTCAGCGGATATGATGATTTCACGTACGCCAAGGATGCCATCAGCATCGGGGTGGCGGAATATCTGCTTAAACCCGTGAGCGGGGCTCAGCTCCTTGAAAGCATGAAAAAGGTTTCTGAACTCATTGCGGAGGAAAGAGAACAGAGCGGCTATCGCGAAATATATGAGGCGGAACATGCAGAGAGACTGAAGCTGGAGCGGGGGCGTTTTCTGAAGGAAGTCATCGGCGGAAAAATGTCAACCGAAGAAATCCTGAATAAGAGTCGGGAACTGGGACTGAAGATGACGGCTCCCTGGTACGAAATCATGCTGTTTCAGTGCATGCAGCCGGAGGACGGGGAGAAGGCGGAAAACACGCCGAATCCGGCCGATCTGTTTCAGGAACGGATAAGCAGTATGGAAACCGTTCAGTATTATGAACAGATGGGAGGAAGCTGCTGCATTCTGCTGTCCGGCAATTCGCGCCCGCACCTTAAGGACACGGAAAACGCCGTAGCTGCGCTGGCACGTACCCTGGTAAAAGAAAATGGAAACCCCGTTTATTTCATTGCAGCCGGACCGGCGGTAGCCAGAATCAGCGAGATCAGCCATTCGTACCACAAGGCCAGCCAGCTCTTTTCGCGCCGCTTCCGTTCGGAACACAGCCAGGAATTTTTCTTTGAGTACAGTCAGAATAGCAATAATGAAGCGGATACGGAAAAAGAGGCGGAGATTGATCAGAGTGCCATGCATTTCTGGAAGCAGGACAGATCCTTCCTGCTGAATTTCTTATCGAATGGAGCAAAGGAAGATATTGATTCCTTTGTCGGTTCTATGGTCGCCGATGTCGGAAAACAAAATCTGGATTCTTTTCTCCTGCGTCAGTATATGCTGATGGATTTTTATCTGACCATGACCACCTATCTGCAGAAACTCGGGTATTCGTCGGAGGTGCTGCAGAAAGCGTTTGGCAATTATAATGAGACGGCAGAAATTTCGGATGTGGCGGGCATGGAGGATTTCCTGAAGAAGTGGCTGGATAAGGCGCTCGGCCTTCGGGATGAAACATCGGAGAACCATTCTCTGTCCCTGACCGAAGAAGCGAAACGCTACATTCAGCTGCATTACGCGGAAAGCGATCTTTCCCTTGGAACGGTAGCGAAGGCTGTGCGGATCAGCCCGAATCATCTGAGCCGTATTTTCAGCCAGGAGACCAGGCAGACCTTTATCGAATACCTGACGTCCGTGAGAATGGAGAAAGCGAAGAAACTGATGCATACCTCGAATTTGAACAGTGCCGAAATCGGGCTGAAGGTTGGGTATAATGATCCGCACTATTTTTATTATATCTTCAAGAAATCAACAAACATGACACCGAAGGAGTATCGTGCATCCGTCAGCTTTTCATCGCCGTCCGGCAGTGAGGAAGCGTGACGGGGACGGGATGAGGAGAGCGGATCCGGGAGGCGGAAAAGTGTGAAAAAAGAAAGAACTGTCCGGTACCGTTCCATCCGGAGCCGGCTGCATATTCTGATTGTGATTGTGATGGTTCCGCTGTTTGCCATCGCCCTCTATGCGACCGTCTCTTTAAGCCGGGTATACCGGAATTATGATCAGACCGTTCGGAACATCACAACGGTGAACAGCTATAACGTCGTTTTTGAGGAAACGATGAACAGCGATATGTATTATATTATTGTTGAATCCTATAACTGGGATACGCTCAAAAATGAGGAGGATTCAAAGAACCCCTATTATCTTATAGAAGATATGCGGACTCATTTTGAGCAGCTGCGCAGGGATAATACGGATCCCGAGATTACCAACGATATCGATTCCATTCTGCGGGTTCTGGGGAATCTGAAAAAACGCGTGGACACGATTATCTCCAACGTAGAGGAAGGCGGTCATTACGACGAGAACATGACCATTCTGAAGAATGACATCAATGTGATGACCGAGCTTATCCAGGGAGATATTGATAATTATATTTATCTGACGGCAGACATCATGGAGAGCACGCGGGAAAAGCTTTCATCGGAAGTGCGTTTCACGCTGGCATTTCTGGTTATTCTGCTGGCAGCTTCCCTGACCTTCGGGCTGGTAAGCTCCCGCAGAATTTCCCACCGCATTACGGATCCGATCGCCAGACTGTGCGACGCGGCAGACCGGTTTGCGGCCGGAGATTTTTCCGCCCGCGTGGAGGTACACAGCGGCGATGAAATTGAAATTCTGGCGACCAGCTTCAATGATATGGGTGCGGAGATTGCGCGGCTGATCGAGAATACAAGGATCGAAGAAAAAAATACCCGGGAACTGGAATTGAGACTTTTGCAGCAGCAGATCAAGCCGCATTTTCTTTACAACACCCTCGATGCCATCATGTGGCTGACGGAAGCCGGAGAAAACGAGCAGGCAGTCAGTATGGTCAGCTCGCTCTCCAATTTCTTTCGTACCGGACTATCCAGGGGGCATGACTGGATCAAGGTTTCGGAGGAGGAAAGCCATGAAAGAAGCTATCTGGAAATACAGCAGTTCCGGTATCGGGATATCTTAAGCTATCAGATTGAGATCGCGGAGGATATAAAGGACTATTATATTATGAAGCTGATGCTTCAGCCGATCGTGGAAAACGCACTGTATCATGGAATTAAAAACAGGCGGGCGATGGGACATATCCTGGTCAAAGGCGAAAAGAGGCACGGAAAGCTGCTGTTTACCGTTCAGGACGACGGGATCGGTATGAAACCCGACGAGCTGGATTATATGAGAAAGCTGATTTCAGGTGAGGCCGAAAGTGTCTCCGGCAGCGGGTTTGGAATTGCCAACGTGGAACAGCGGATTCATCTTGGCTATGGAGAGCCCTATGGGGTTCATGTGGAAAGCACCTATGGTGTCGGAACCACGGTGACCGTCTGTGTCCCGGCACTGAGTAAACCGGGAAGAGCAAAGGACGCGGAAGACGAGGCTGTGCTGCCGACAGGAGAAGGAACGAAGCCCGCCGCAAATCCCGGCACGATCATCTAACGGAGGAATTGCCGTGAAAAGAACAAGGAAAGCAGCCGCCGCTGCGCTGCTGATAGCCGCCGCCTCTTTTCTGTATGGGTGCGGGAAGGGGCAGGGAAGTACATCGAAAAACAGTCCGGAAACGTCAGAAAAAACAGCGGATGATACGGCGCTGACCATTGGCTTTGCGCAGGTCGGAGAGGAATCGGACTGGAGAAGAGCGAATTCCGAGTCTATCCTGAATGCATTTACAGCGGAGAACGGATACAATCTGCTGTTTGAGGACGCACAGAACGATCCGGATGTGCAAATGGCATCTGTTCAGAAGTTTATTCAGGAGGGAGTGGATTATATTGTTCTCGAACCGATCATCGAGACCGGGTGGGACCCGATCCTGAAGGAAGTGAAGGAAGCGGGCATTCCGGTGATCGTGGCGGACCGCAATGTTGCTGTATCGGATGACAGCCTCGTGACGGCATGGGTCGGTTCCGACTGGCTTCTGGAAGGTGCGAAGGCCTGTGAATGGCTGAATGAATATTGCCGGAAACATGATATTCCCCCGACCAGCCTTAAAATAGTAAATATTCAGGGGACGATCGGATCCAGTCCGCAGATCGGGCGCGATGCAGCATTGCGCATGGGTGCAGGCAAATACGGCTGGAAGATGCTGGGAACCTCCAAAGGGGAGTTCACTCAGGCCAAAGGCCGCGAGGCGATGGACGATCTGATTGGCCGTTTTCCGGATCTGAACGTCGTTTACTGCGACAATGATAATGAAGCGTACGGTGCCATTGAAGCGCTGGAGGAGGCTGGAAAGACCATCGGTACGGATCTGGAAAACGGGGAGGTGATGCTGATTAGTTTTGACGCGGCCCGGCAGGGACTTTCCTATGTGAAAGAAGGCAAAATTGCCTGTGATGTGGAGTGCAATCCGGATCACGGCCCGCGAATCCGGGAACTTATCGGCAAACTGGAAAGAGGGGAAACCGTTGAGAAGGAGCAGGCTGTGAGCGAACAGATTTTTGCCCGGACGGATGAAATAGAATCGGTGACCGTCAGCGATCAGGAGTATCCCGTTGTGCCGGTGACGGACGAACTGCTTGCGGAAAGAACCTACTGATGCAAAGGGTATCCATGGACGGACGCAGGTTTTGCCGTCCGTATCCGGATACATCGGCGGAACTTACAGAAGTAATCGATGGGAAATGTTTATGCACATATGGAGGAGATGGAACAATGAGCAGCGAGAAAGAACGAATTGAAAATGGGGAAGCTATTCTCGGCATCGAGTTTGGTTCGACCCGGATTAAGGGTGTTTTGATCGATGAGAAGGGAAATCCAATTGCGCAGGGCGACCATGAATGGGAGAACCGGCTGGAGAACGGAGTCTGGACCTACGCTATGGAGGATGTTCAAAGCGGCATGCAGGACTGCTATGCGAAGGTTGTAAGGGATGTTGAGCAGAAATACGGAATCGGCATCACCCGCCTGAAGGCCGTCGGCATCTCAGGTATGATGCATGGTTACCTTGCATTTGATGAAAATGATGAACTTCTGGTTCCGTTCCGTACCTGGAGAAATACCATTACGGAGGAAGCTTCCGATAAACTGACAAAGCTGTTTAACTTTCACATTCCGCAGCGCTGGAGTATTGCTCACCTGTATCAGGCAATCCTGAACAAGGAGGCGCATGTGGAAAAACTTGCCTTCATTACAACACTGGCCGGGTATGTGCACTGGAAGCTGACCGGGGAGAAGGTGCTGGGAATCGGCGATGCCTCCGGCATGTTCCCGATTGACTCCGCCGCCGGAGATTATAACCGCCGTATGCTGGAGCAGTTTGCCAATCTTCCGGAGGTTCAGCAATATCCCTGGGATATCCGCAAGCTGCTGCCCCGGGTACTTCCGGCAGGCAGACAGGCAGGAAGGCTGACACAGGAAGGGGCAAAACTGCTGGATCCGACCGGAAAACTTCAAAGCGGCGCCTTGTTCTGCCCGCCGGAAGGCGATGCCGGAACGGGAATGGCAGCGACCAATTCCGTGGCCAGAAGAACGGGGAACGTATCGGCAGGAACCTCTTTCTTCTCCATGATTGTTCTGGATAAGGAACTTACTCATGTGGAGCCGATGATTGATATGGTGACCACCCCGGAAGGCGCCCCGGTGGCCATGGTTCACTGCAACAACGGCACTTCCGATCTGAATGCCTGGGTAGGAATCTTCAATGAATTTCAGAAGGCGGCAGGCCTGGGGATGAGTATGAATGAACTGTACAGCCTGCTTTACAACAAGGCGCTGGAGGGAGATCCGGACTGCGGCGGACTCCTCGCTTACGGTTTCTTTTCCGGCGAACACAATGTCGGCATGGAAAAAGGACGTCCGATGGTGGTGCGAACTCCGGAGGATCACTTCAGTCTTGCCAATTTCATGCGCGCGAACCTGTTTACCAGCCTGGGTGTACTTCGCCTCGGCCAGGATATTCTGGTAAAGGAAGGCGTTAAAATTGACCGGATCACCGGTCACGGCGGTTTCTTCAAGACACCGGTGGTCGGCCAGAAAATCCTTGCCGCCTGCATGAATGCACCGGTTTCCGTGATGTCGACAGCCGGCGAAGGCGGCCCGTGGGGCATGGCACTGCTTGCATCTTACATGGTCAACAAAGGAGAACACGAAGATCTGGGGGATTATCTTGACAAGGAAATCTTTGCAGGCAGCACCGGCAGTACCATCGAGCCGGATCCGAAGGATGTGGAAGGCTTCGGCAGGTTCATTGAACGCTACCGGGACGGGCTGCCGATCGAGCGCGCCGCCATCGACCACCTGAACTAAGACGATACGGTCCGGCATGGGGCGGTATTCGGAAGCAAAGGAGCTTTTGCTCCCGCCACTGTGCATAGAACGAATGTACAAAAAAGCAGGCAGCATGCCTGCTTTTTTGTGACGGCGGCGGTTCCTTTTTTCTTGCTGTCAGATATAAATGATGCTATACTCAAACTGTCATTTTGAAATCTACAGGGTGTGCAGGCTTTCGGCACACAGTGAAAGAAGGA
>ONLK01000086.1 GCA_900318615.1 uncultured Eubacteriales bacterium | reverse complement strand
AGGCTTTTTCGAAGTCCTGGCGGACGCTGTGGCCGGATTTCTTCATTAGGTCGAGATAATCGTCGTAAGCGAGGGTTTCGCCGCCTAAGAGCGTTTTCTGCGACTCCGGATCGAAGTCAATGAGACCCCATTCGGTGATAGCAACGATAGGTTGCTGATAAAAGGCCTCTTTTGCAATGGTCCATCGTTCGTCTTCAGATGCTACTGACGGGGCGATGCCTTTAAGGGAAAGACCGGCATTTTTGAGTTCGTCTTTTACGTATCGGCTCAATGTCTCCGCCATAGCCAAATCATAGTACTGCGCCATAAAAATATCCTCCTTGTGTTGAAAGTGCATCCGGCGCGGATGCCTGACAGCCAACGGGCTGGAGGAAAGTGGTCTGCATGGTCAGGATTCATGGACTTATCCTGTCAGCTTCTTCCTTCCAACTGATGATCTCCTGCTCCAGTTTCACATCCTGCTGCAGCATGTAGGAAAGGGTCTCTGTATACATTCCCTCACGGATCAGGTTTTCCGCTTTCGTTCTGTCATTCTGGTTCAGACTTTTCGTGTACACACGGTACTTTCTGAGAAATGACTGATCCATTTGCCATGCTTTAAAATCAATGCCTGTCTTTCTACGAAGGTTTTCCAGTATACAGAACCCGTCGGGATCGAGATCGCCGAAATGCAGCCAGTTGCGGATCCCGGGGTTTTGTTCCCGCATCCGGACAAGAAATTCCTGCCGTGCGTGATTATGATACCCTGCAAGATACAGCTGAAATGCATTTGTCTGCATCCTGTTATAGGAAGTCAGATTCTCAATCGTCAGAACAGTATCCGAATCCACCTCGATCACGGCAATATCGGAAAGCCGGTCTGAACGAACCGCGATCGGTGTGCCAGCTGTAAGATCGATTCTGGTTCCGTTTCCGAAAACCAATTTGCCGTTTCCGTTAAAATTTACGTAAGAAGGATTTTCGTACACAAAGTATTCCGCAAGCACTGCGTCTTCGTATTCCTCTTTCGAATCAAAATCTGTCTCCGCAAAGTCATAAGTGCCGAACTTTTTCAGAACACGGAGTGCTTTGGTCAGTATATGATGATTCTCAATATATTTCGTAGCCCCGAATAGAGCGATGGATATTTCCCGGTAGAGAACGTCGTTTGTATTATGAACGATAAAATCCACTGTCTTCATAACGGCTTCCGCTGTATCCGGTGCAAACCATGCATTTTTGTCCGTGCGCAGAAGTGCTGTCTGCTCTTTAATGAAATCATCCAGAAGACTGCTCCTGCCAAGGTATCTCTCATAAACGCCAATCTGATCGGCATGGATCTCTCTTCGCGGCTTTCTGCCGGCAAGTTCATACAACACCGGTTCCACATCGCCGGCAGACACCACAAAACCTTCGAACTCTTTTTTCAGTTTTCTGTCCTTGTACACAATTTTGACAGGAGAAAACAATTCCAAAGAGCGCATGGATGTCTCGAACTTCGAAAGCTCTGTAAGGTCCGCGTCATCCCGTTCATAATCCGGATAAATTTCTACAGCCGGAATGTGGATCTTCTGGCGGATTTTCGCTTCGCCCCGGTAGGTTCCCGTCCGTTCATAGTCGTCCAGTATTGTATCAAGCAGTTTTTTCTGCCACGAATTCAGTTTCCGATCTGTTTTCATTGGTCCCCCACTGTTCGTCAATGACATCCGCTTTCCAGTTTTTCTTGACAACCGTTACTCTGGTATTTACATAAGGCATTATGCTATTCATGCTCTTGTCTGGCGCCGCATAAATCACCTGCAGGCCGTTGTCCGCAAAATAGTCGATCATATTCCGGATTCTGTCCTCATCCATAGCCGCAAAAGCTTCATCAATAAACGCAATCCGCAGGCAGCAGGCGTCACTTCGGTAACTTGTCATAAGCGCGGCCGTCAGCAGAATAAAATACGGTGTCTGCTTGCCTCCGCCCGAATAAATTCCCTGCGATTTGGAAAGATTCGCGGTATGCCTACCGTCGCTGATGAAAAAGTCATAGTTATAATAATTGCGGTAATCCGTATATTCTGTCACATCATCCGCGTTCAGCACCGTATCTTTGAAACTTTCAAACGCCTCCGCAATCTCCTGATCCTGCAGGAACCCGCTGTTCCTGTTCAGATAAATCTCAAGATTATCGGCGGAACCGAGCTCATCGATTTTCTGCGCGATTGTAAAGAATGCCTTCATGTCCGAGCTGTTCCTTGCACGCATGATCAGAGAATAATTCTTATCTCCGAACTGATACGTTTTCAGCATGGCGTTAATGGCGTCCTTCTGATCGCGCATGGTGCGGATTCTCGCGTAGATAACTTCTACGAAGTCACGCATGAATGTATCCGAAATTGTCTGTGCCTTCGCCTCAATCCGGTTTCTGGTCTCTTCGATATCCTTTGTACGCAGCTCATCGAGCCGGGCGATATATTGGGGCGCTCCGTTTTTGTCCGCTGTATATCCGGTGTGACTCGCGTTATAACGGAACATTGCTTCCTGCATGCTGCTGACAGCATCGGAACGCTGCTTATTCACTTCCTGAATTGCTCTCTGGAGGCTTACTTCCGCGTTGTTTTTCTGTTTTTCATACAGCTCGTCCGCAGCCTTCTTTTCCTCCGGATGCAGAGCGGCTTCCGTTTCGTAGGCGTCCCGGAGTGCTTTCTCGCTGATCCGGCCCTGCCGCAGATTTTCCTCCGCTTCCTGAAGCGTTCGCGCGCCGGCTTTCTGCTCGCTCTGCACATCTGTAAGCTTTCGCTGCGCCTGCTCTCTCCTGTCTGCCGCGGTCATATACATGTCCATCAGACGTTTGGCGGACGGATTGTTCTGCAGTGCCCTGATATTCCGCTTTGTTTCCTCGATTTCCTCCCGCAGCCGTACCAGCATGGAAGGCGCTGTCGTGTCATAATTCTCCGGTGCGAAGCTCTCTTTGTAAGCCTGTTCAGAGAGCAGCGCAAATCTCTGCGCCTCCCCGGAAAGAGCTGCGGCTTTCCGGTTCTTGTCATCCCGCTCTTTCTGCTTCCTTTCAAGCTGCTGCAGTATGGCATCTTTTCCGAATACAAGATCCCGCACTGGATTCATCTTGCTGGCAACGATGCCTCTTGCCAACATACCTCCCGGCATGATCGCACCCTTTGGATAATCATTCAATTCCTGCCGTGTCTCAACGCACTTTAAATTTCCGCAGGTATAATTGATGTACTTGCGTGCATATGTATTCGCAATGCTAAAGCGCGCCGCAAGCGATCCTTCCGGAGCCTTGGCCGAAATATCTTCCATCTTATTCGTTAAAACAAGAGAGACTTTATGCAGATTCTTCTCGTCCACAATCCGAAGAAGGCCCGGAACTGCCTGCGGATCCGCAATCACGTTGAAGCGGCGGCCGCCGAGAAAAGTCTCTGCCGCCAGCTGCCATTTTGGATCCACTTCATTGACAAGGTCACAAACAAGGCGCAGCTCTGTATGGATCCCCGCCCGTTCTGCCTCGCGTCGCAGTACGGCAAGCTCTTCCTCCATTCCATTCGGCAGTACTTTTTTATTCTGCTGCAGAATTTTTATCTGCGCGTTTAACTTGTCGATTTCCCTTGAAAGGTCACGCAGCTTATATCCGTCCTCTTCTTTTCGCTGCGCAAAGTCCCGCTGCAACGCGTGTCGTTTGTGTTCCAGTTCCTGCAGCGCGCTTATGATTTCCTTCTCATCGGCGGCAGCGTCTCCCGCATGTCCGACCGTTTCCAGAAGATCATCCGGAATCGTAATATCATCCTGACTTCCAAAAAGGTTCTGCACCTTTATTCTTAGTCCCTGCAGAGCCCGGACGCTGTCCTCCATGGCATCCCGGCTCTCTTCGTCCCTGCGAAGCTTCTCCTTGAGCTCTTCGATCGGTCTTTGTCCCTCATGTACGGCTGTCGAAGCCTTGATGAACTCCTGATCCGCCGCCTCAAAAGCTTTCCTCGCTTTTTTCTCCTGCTGATTCAGAACACGGAGCCGCCCTGAAAGATCGCTGATATTCCGTTCCAGTTCATCATCTTCGGTTTTCTTTTTCATGAATTGATATTTTTTCTGCGCAATCTGGCGACGCACCGCCTCCGCGTCAAAGTTGAGCACCTGCTGATACTGCTGCTCGATTATCTGCAGAAGTTCCTTTTCTTCATTGAGCTTTTTCAGGTCATCCGCCAGCTTTTCGAACTCCGCCTTATGCTGGAGAATGTTGTCGAGAGAGTTCTGCGCTGCCGTATCTTCCTCGAATATGGATTCCCGCACAAACCGGTCAATATCCATTTTTTTCTTTCCGCAGGCGAGAAGCTGTTTGATTTTACCGCGAAGTTCTCTGACGCCTCCCTGTCCGAGTCTTAAGCCGCAGAGCCGCAGAAATGTTGCAATTCCCTCTTCCCGTTTATAGAAATTCAGTGGCTTCCCATGAAAACGCAGATCCTGTCTTGCCGTGAAAGAAATGGTATTCCCATCCTTTTTGTAGAAATTGATATCGCTGATTTTCGCGCCCGGCACTACAAACCATTTGGACATGGTTTGTGTCTTCTCTTTATACAGCTCGATGCACACACCTTCCGTAAGATATGTCCCATCAACGGGATTATAAATATCCACAGCGATATAACTTGTTACATCCCGGTCACCGCGCAGAAAGCGGTCTTCATTGTCCTTAGTGTCACCCTTGACATAAGCGATGACGGAACGCTCATCTTCTCCGGCGCCTGCCTGAATATTAAAATCCGTAATTCCGAACATCGCGTATGTCAGCGCGTCGATAATCGTAGATTTTCCAGACTCGTTCGCGCCTGTGATCAGAGCGGAATTTCTGACTTTAAAATGCGTGCAGGTATATACCGCCCAGTTCGTGATCAGCACATCTTCCAGCGTTCTTGTACGCTTCATCAAATTCTGACGGTTCATTCCTCATCCTCCGTATCATTCATGGCTTCTGCTTCCTGCTCCGACTCGGTTTCCCGTGCATCTTCCAGAGCAGCATCTGCCGGAGCCTTGGCATAATAATTTATGTAGCTGTCTTTTTTCCGCTGCAGATACTCCTCCATTGCTTTCAGGTCCATCCCGAAAAGAAGCGTCGGATACAAAACAAGCGCGCAGTCCTCATCTCCCAGCTCGCCCTTCATCTCCACCAGAGAAAAACGCTGCAGCGTTTTCAGCGCATCCTCAATCTGCGTCTTGTTAAACTCCGTTCTGAATCCCGCGCCGATGCCGAATTGTTCCAGTGTTTTTGTCAGCTCCTCCGGACGGATCCGAATGGAACGGTCAAGACTTCCGCTCATCCGTTCCATAAAGATCCATGCGAGCGCGCTGTAAATCACACT
>ONLK01000060.1 GCA_900318615.1 uncultured Eubacteriales bacterium | reverse complement strand
TGACAGGTGTCGGTTTGACCGATGAAAAGGGAAACAGGTGAAAGGCCTGTACGAACTCGTCACTGTGAAGCAGAAGGAAATACCGGAATCAGGCAAGCTGGTTCGGCCACTGGAAACGGGAAGGCGGTATTTCTACAGCTGCAAGTCAGGAGACCTGCCTGTCGGAAGTGGAAAAGGATCACGAGATTTGATTACTGCCAAAGACAGGCCGCAGATGTTCTGCGTCTGTTTCACCGTGTGCATAGGAGTCCCGGCTGATCCGTCAGCCGGGACATTTTTAGTGCATAAGTCCAGTCGCAAAGCAGGAACGGACGCATGCTTGCATGCATGTCCGGGCATGCTTTAGCGACGACAACAGGAATGAGCATGAAGGGACGCGAAGCGGCACGAGAATGCGAATTCCTGTAAGCGATGCGAGAGTTGCAGAAGGCAACGGAGCAGCGCGGGGACTTATGCACGAAAGAGGGAAGCAGGAACGGACGCATGCTTGCATGCATGTCCGGACAGGCTCCGGCGACGGCAACCGTGCAAGCGTGAAGTAAGAGAAAAGGAGAAAAACAGTGAAAAAGAAAGTGGCGGCAATTATCAGTTCTGTTCTTCTGGCAGGGGCAGTGCTTGCGGGGTGCGGGGGAAAGACTTCAGCTTCCGGAAACTCTGGAGCAGGCGCGTCCTCAGAGGCGGCTTCTTCTTCCGTTGAGTCTGCCGTATCGGTAAAGGCTGCATCTGAGGAAGAAAAGACGGTTTCTCAGTCCGCGGCGGAACCGGAGACGGTCTCCGTGGCTTCCGCATCCACATCCGAATCAGGCAATGTGGTTTCCGCAGCTTCCTCTCCGCAGGAAGCTGGCACGGCCCTGGCGGATGGAATCTATATGGCAAAGTTCGACACGGACAGCAGTATGTTCCGGGTCAATGACATGGATTACGGCAGAGGAGTTCTTACGGTAAAGAATGGTAAAATGTCCATTCACATTCGGCTGGTTTCCCAGAATATCGTCAATCTGTTTTACGGAAACAAGGAGGACGCCCAGAAAGAAGGGGCGAAGCTGATAGATCCGACCGTAGAGACGGTGGATTACGGGGACGGCACAACAGAAGATGTTAACTGTTTTGATGTTCCGGTTCCGGCTCTGGATCAGGAATTTACCGTATCGCTGATCGGTACGCACGGAAACTGGTATGAACATCAGGTAACCGTTTCCGATCCCGTGCCGGCTGTTCAGTAAGCGCAAATGCGCTGTTCTGTTATGCTTATAAATTCTTACCTGTCAAGAGGAAGAATTTATATATGCGGCTGTCTTTATAAGCTGTCCGGAAAGTGGAAAAGGCAGACGCAGGAAAAAGATTTCCATCGAGGAAAGGAGAATTCAACAATATGAAAGCAAAAATCGTATCTGTTCTTTGTGCGGCAGCACTGGCGGGAACAATGATGGCAGGATGCGGAGGAAGTAAGGCATCTTCCGCTTCATCGGCATCGTCCGCCGCATCATCTGAAACGGCTTCTGCCGGAAGCTCCGCGGAGACGGCCAAGGCGCCGACGGAGGAGACAGCTTCTGCTTCATCCTCAGAGACTGTGGCAGCGGCAAGCACAAGTACATCGGAGAACCCGGATCAGGCGGCAGCGGACAAGGTGGCCGCATTGATTGACAAGATCTATGTGCAGGAGAGGACAGACACTACCGATGAGGACTGTAAGGCCGCCAAAGAGGCATGGGATGCCCTGACAGATGCCCAGAAGGCTCTTGTGCAGGGAGAGAATGCAGATCCGGACTACTTTGGAAGAGATACCGGAGATGCGTCCGCGGATGACCCGCTGAATGCGGATGATATCGGCGAGAATGAGATTCTGGTCTGCAGCTTCGGCACATCCTTCAACAACAGCCGTGCGCAGGATATCGGAGGCATCGAAAAAGCGGAGCAGGCGGCATATCCGGACTGGTCCGTAAGACGTGCTTTTACTGCGCAGATCATCATCAATCATGTGGAAGCGCGGGACGGGGAGTACATTGACAATATGGATCAGGCTCTTCAGAGAGCAGTTGACAACGGAGTGAAAAATCTTATTATCCAGCCGACCCATCTGATGCACGGCGCCGAGTATGACGAGCTTTCCGAGGCCGTAGAGGGATACAAGGATAAATTTGAATCCGTAAAGATCGCAGAGCCGCTGCTGGGAGAAGTGGGCGATGACGCCACGGTCATTAATGAGGACAAACAGAAGGTTGCCGAGGATATTACGGCAGAGGCAGTGAAGACCGCCGGATATGACAGCCTGGATGCTGCGGCTTCGGACGGAACCGCGTTTGTATTCATGGGACACGGAACCTCTCATGAGGCGAATATCACCTACGATCAGATGCAGACGCAGATGGAAAATCTGGGCTACAAGAATGTGTTTATCGGAACGGTAGAAGGAAAGCCTGCAGATACCGAGTGCCAGGCGGTTATTCAGAAAGTAAAGGATGCAGGATACAAGAAGGTAGTTCTCCGTCCGCTGATGGTTGTTGCGGGAGACCACGCCAATAACGACATGGCAGGAGATGACAGCGATTCCTGGAAGAGCCAGTTTACGGACAGCGGAAACTTTGAGAGCGTAGACTGCCAGATCGCAGGAATGGGTGAAATTCCGGATATCCAGCAGATTTATGTGGCGCACACAAAGGCGGCCATGGACAGCTGATTCGGACAGAAAAGCCGTTTGAAATAAAAAAGGGGCTGACGCTTTATACCGGGAACAGGTTTTTTGGAAACTGCTATTCCCGGTATGTTAAGCGCCTGCCTCTTTTTGTTCATTTATGTCAGCTTATCGGTGCTATCCCATTTGCACGACGACATAAGCCTCGCTTTTCCCCGTGACCGGAGGAATGATATTTCCCTCCAGCAGTTTCCCGTTCACGGTTACGGATACGACGCCCTTCTGCACGTGAGCTGGGTTTTCAATCCGGATGTGATACCGCACATTGCGGAAGGTGCGCTGTACGGTATATCCGCTTACCGTGTCAGGAATACAGGGATCTATTTTGAGACCCTTCAGGGTCGGCTGGATCCCCAGAATATACTGGCTGATCGCCGTAAAGGTCCAGGCCGCGGTTCCGGTCAGCCAGCTGTTCTTCCCTTCGCCGAATGTCGGCGCGTCTTTTCCTGCGACCATCTGACAGTAGGCGTAGGGCTCGGTGCGGTGGACCTCGCTGATCTCCTCCAGATAGACCGGGCAGGTTTTCCGGAATACCTCAAAGGCGCGGTTTCCGTGCCCCAGAACGGTCTCCGCACAGGCGATCCAGGGGTTATTGTGACAGAAAATACCGGCGTTTTCCTTATATCCCGGCGGATAGGAGGAAATTTCTCCCAGTTCTACATGGTAGCTGGTGTAGGCAGGTGTGAGCAGGACGATGCCGTACCGGGTGTCAAGCCGTTCCTCCACGCTTTTCAGCGCTTCCTCCGCCTTTCCGTTATCCAGGCCGATTCCGGCCATGACACACATTCCCTGCGGCTCAATGTAGATCTGCCCCTCGTCATTCACGTGGCTTCCGACAGGTCTGCTGTACGCGTCATAGGCGCGGACAAACCATCTGCCGTCCCATCCGGCAGTCTGTATCGCCTCGTCCATATCCTTTACAGCCTTCCGGACATCGGACGCTTCTTCCGGCAGATGCAGGGCGTCACAGAGTCCGGCGTATTCCTTTCCGTATTTGACAAACATGGCGGCTATGAAAACACTTTCGGCGACCGGCCCCTCGCTGGGGCCGAAGGTCTGAAAGCTTTCGCCGGGCTGCGTGGAAAAACAGTTCAGGTTCAGGCAGTCGTTCCAGTCTGCCCTGCCGATCTGCGGCAGGCCGTGTGGACCCAGATGGGTTCTGGTGAACCCGATGCTTCGGCGCAGATGCTCCATCAGCGGAGCCGTCCTGGAAGGATCGCTGTTAAAAGCGCATTTCTCGTCCAGAATGGAGAAATCCCCGGTTTCCCGTATGTAGGCGGCGGTACCGGCAATCAGCCAGAGCGGATCGTCATTGAAGCCGCTGCCGATGTCCGCGTTCCCCTTTTTGGTAAGGGGCTGATACTGGTGGTATGTGCTTCCGTCCTCAAACTGTGTGCTGGCAATATCCAGGATGCGCTCCCTTGCACGGGAGGGGATCAGGTGGACAAAGCCCAGCAGATCCTGGCAGGAATCCCGGAATCCCATTCCCCTGCCCAGCCCGCTCTCAAAATAGCTGGCGCTGCGGCTCATATTAAAGGTGACCATGCACTGGTACTGATTCCACACATTCACAAGCCGGTTCAGTTTTTCATCATCAGTTTCGATTGAGTAGGCGGAAAGAAGTCCGCTCCAGTACTCCTTCAGTTCCGACAGGGCTTTCTCCACCTGCAGGTCGGTCTGATATTTTTCCAGGAGCCTCCGCGCAGGGGTCTTATTGATGATGCCGGGAGCCTCGAATTTCTGGTCCTCCGGGTTTTCACAGTAGCCGAGGACAAAGATAAAGCCTGCCTCCTCGCCGGGAGCCAGATCCGCCTCCAGATGGTGACTGCCTACCGGCGCCCATCCGTGCGCGATGCTGTTGCGGCTCTTGCCGGCGGAAACCGCCTCCGGATTGGAAAAGCCGTTGTACAGTCCGACAAAAGCATCCCTGCTGGTGTCAAAGCCGACAATCTTTTTATTTACGGAATAGACGGCGTAATGGTTCCGTCTCTCCCGGTATTCGGTCTTATGGTAAATGGTGCTGCCTTCCACCTCTACCTCTCCGGTGGAAAAGTTCCTCTGAAAATTGGAGCTGTCGTCGGCGGCATTCCAGAGACAGAATTCCACAAAGCTGAAGATATCCAGATGTCTGGAAGAAGTTCCCGTGTTGCGGATGACCAGGCGGTTGATCTCACAGGGATCATGGACCGGAACAAAGGCGGTAAGTTCCGCCTCGATACCGTTTTTCAAACCGGAAATGACCGTATATCCCAGACCGTGCCGGCAGGAGTAGGCGTCCAGTTCTGTCTGCGTGGGCTGCCAGCCCGGATTCCAGACCGTGTCTCCGTCTTTGATGTAGTAATAGCGTCCGCCGTTATCCAGAGGGCAGTTGTTGTAACGGTACCGGGTCAGGCGAAGAAGTTTGGCGTCTTTATAGAAAGAGTATCCTCCGGCCGTGTTGGAGATCAGGCTGAAAAAATCCTGCGTTCCCAGATAATTGATCCACGGGAGCGGCGTGCGCGGCGTGGTGATGACATATTCTTTACTGCTGTCATCAAAATGTCCGAATTGCATGGCGGTACCTCCTGTATACGAATACGTTTTCGCCAAGTTTTTTTACATTATAGGCAGTATTAGAAAAAAAGTAAATTGTCAATCCGTTAAATTTGAGATAATTGGATAATATGCACGAAAAATATCTTGATATCTTGTAAAACCAGAGGAATTGACGCATTGGCGAAAACGATTTAGAATGAGTGTACGAAAACGATTTAGAAACACAAAGCGGCAGGTAACAGCATTATGGTGACAATCAAGGATATTTCCCGGAAGTGCGGGGTTTCGCCCGCGACGGTGAGCAAGGCGCTGAACGGATATGGAGACATCGGGGCGGAGACAGCAGAGCGGATCCGCAAGGCGGCCAGGGAAATGCATTATTTCCCGAATGCAGCTGCCCGGCAGCTTAAAACAAACATCTCGCACAATATCGGGGTGGTTTTTGAGGATGAGACACAGAGCGGACTGACCCATGAGTATTTTTCCGCAATCCTGAACAGCGCGAAGAACGAGCTGGAGGACAGGGGATACGACCTGACTTTTATCAGCAAAAAGATCAGCGGGAATTCCTTTGTGGAACACTGCAGATACCGGAAATGCGACGGGGTTCTGATCGCCAATGTGGATTTTACCTCACAGCCGGTGCTGGATCTGATCCACAGCGAATTCCCGGTAGTGACTATTGATTATTCTTTTGACAACCACAGCTGCATCATGTCTGACAACGTGGAGGGCATGTACACGCTGACCAAATATCTGATCAGCAGAGGACACCGGAAGATCGCCTTTATTCATGGAGAAAAAACTTCGGTTACGATAAAACGTCTGAGCGGATTCTATAAGGCGTGCCGGGAATGTCAGATTGAGATCCCGGATGAATATGTCATGGAAGGCAGATATCACGACACAAAATCCAGCAGGGAATGCACAGAAAAACTGATGATGCTTCCCGACCGGCCGACAGCCATTGTTTATCCGGACGATGTGGCTTACATCGGGGGAAGCGTTCAGCTGGAAAAAATGAATCTTTCCGTGCCGCAGGATGTCAGCGCAGTCGGCTATGACGGAGTCAACCTTTCGCAGATTATCCGGCCCAGGCTGACTACCTACTACCAGGATGCAGAGGCTATCGGGAGGGAGTCCGCCAGAAAGCTGGTAGAAACGATTGAGAATAAAAAAGCCGCGGTTGCGGAGGAGATCAAGGTCTCCGGACGTCTCCTGGAAGGGGGGACGGTCCGGCAGATCGTTTGAAGGTGCACAGTAAGCGTCATGCTTTCTGATATAAAAACAGAAACTATTTTGTTAAGGGAGGAAAGGTAAATGAAAAAACGAATGAGATATCTGATGAGTCTGGCCCTTGTCACGGCAATGGTGGTGCCGATGGCAGCATGTGGAGGAAGTTCCTCCGGTTCTGCTTCTTCCGGTACATCTGCTTCCGGAAGCTCCGCGGCAGCGTCTTCCAGTGCGGCATCTTCCGAGTCCGCTTCCGAAGCGGCATCTTCCGCTTCTTCCGCAGCGGCAGTTTCTTCCGGTTCTGCGGCAGCGGCAGGTGATGAGGGAAAGGTTCTGAATATAGAGGTATGGAACAATGAGTTCCCGAACCGTCTGGCAGACCATTATCCGGGATTTGAAGCGGCAGATCCGGACGATGCCACCAAAGGCGGAAAGATCGGTGATGTTACGGTTAACTTTATTGTGACGGATAACCAGGATAATAAGTATCAGACGAAGCTGGACGAAGATCTGTCCGCGCAGGCGGATGCTTCCGACGACAGCAAAGTGGATCTGTTCCTGATTGAAGCGGACTACGCCCTGAAATACGTAGATGCCGACGCGGATGTGGCTATGCCGCTGAAGGATCTGGGCATTACCGATGATGACCTTTCCAAGCAGTTCCAGTATACGAAGGACATCGTTACCGATGCAAACGGAGATATCCGCGGATCTTCCTGGCAGGCATGCTCCGCGGGACTGATTTACAACCGCGCGATTGCCAAGGAAGTCCTCGGCTCGGATGATCCGGATACGGTGCAGCAGGCCGTTTCTGACTGGGATAAATTTAATGAGACCGCTAAAAAAATGAAGGATGCGGGATATAAAATCACCGCTACGGTAAATGATACCTATCGTGTATATTCCAACAATGTTTCCGGACAGTGGGTACAGGACGGAAAGGTTGTAGTGGATGACAACATCAAGAAATGGGCGGATGATTCCAAGGCACTTGTAGATGCCGGCGAGACAACCACAAATGACATGTGGAGCGATGAGTGGAGCGCGGGCTTCCAGGCACCCGGAGACGTATTCTGCTATTTCGGACCGGCATGGCTGATCAACTTCTCCATGGGCAATGCACCGGATAAAGATGATGACGGATCAATTGCACATGCCGGAGGCTGGGGCATGGTAAACGGACCGCAGAGCTATTACTGGGGCGGCTCCTGGATCTGCGCGGCACAGGGAACCGACAATCCGACACTTGCGAAGGATATCATCCTGACCATGACGACAGATGATGACGTGATGAAGGACATCGCGGTGAAGGATTCTGACTGCGTCAACAACAAGACTGTCCTGGATGCTCTTGCTGCCGATGATTCTTTCGGAAATGCCATACTTGGAGGCCAGAATCCCTACAAGATGCTCTCCGAAGGCGCGGAAAAGATCGATATGAGCAAGGTTTCTCCGTATGATCAGGGCTGCAACGAAGAGTATCAGCAGTCAATGAAAAACTATTTTGACGGAAACGCATCTTATGATGAGGCTCTGGATCAGTTTAAGCAGGGAGTTGCCGAGAAATATCCGGAACTGTCCGAGTAATTGTGCCATTGGCGGCTGTATTCCCATCCGGTATGCAGCCGCAGAAACAGAAGGAAGCTTGGTAAGAAAGGCTGCCGCGGAATCTGGCGGCAGCCTTTTGCATTCAGAATCTGCAGGATGGACGGGAAGGCTCGCTTTTGCTGCGGATTCTGAAGCAAAGGATGCAGAACAGAAGCCTGCGGCTGACGTCTGAAAGAGCCGGAAGTGTCAGACGGATCGGGCATGGGGAGAAAAGGATGGAAAAAACAAAACAGACGAAAAGCCGTATCACAAGGCATAATAAATACGGTTATATTTTTCTGATTCCGTTTATGGCGGCGTTTGTCGTATTTCAGATGATACCGCTGGTATCTACGGTCTTTAACAGCTTTTTTGAAAATTATAAATCCGGCCTGAAGCAGATCGGACCGAATTTTGTCGGATTTGGCAATTATATCAAGCTGATCAGCTCCGGGGATCTGCTGAAATATTTCGGTAACACCATGATCATGTGGATTCTGGGCTTTATTCCCCAGATCGTCGTTTCCCTGCTGCTGAGCGCGTGGTTTACCGATCCTTCGCTGAGGCTGAAGGGACAGCGGTTCTTCAAGACAGTGATCTATCTGCCGAATCTTATCATGGCATCCGCTTTTGCCATGCTCTTCTTCACCCTGTTCGGTGACAACGGGCCGGTGAATTCCATTCTGGTGCAGGCAGGGATTTTCGCAAAACCATACAGCTTTATGTCACACATCGGAAGTGTCCGCGGTCTGGTGGCTTTTATGAATTTCCTGATGTGGTTCGGAAACACGACGATTCTTCTGATGGCCGGCATGATGGGAATTGATCAGTCACTTTTCGAGGCTGCCGAAGTGGACGGAGCCTCGGCAAATCAGATCTTTTTCCGGATTACGCTTCCGCTTCTTAAACCGATTCTGATCTATGTCATGATCACGTCGCTGATCGGAGGACTGCAGATGTTCGATGTTCCGCAGATTCTGACAAACGGATCCGGCGACCCGATGCGCTCTTCGATGACGCTGATTATGTACCTGAATAAACATCTGTTCAGCAAGAACTACGGCATGGCCGGCGCGCTTTCCGTGATTCTCCTGATCATAACCGGAATTCTGAGCATGGTTGTGTTCCGCTTTACAGCGGCGGATGAAGTGGGCGGAAGGAGGAAGAATAAATGAACGGAGCAAAAACAAAGGCGGGAAACGGCACTGCCGCTGCCAGAAGGACGGTGGCCTATATTGTTTTGATTCTTATTTCATTCCTCTGTCTGGTATGGTTTTATGTGCTGTTTATCAATACGACCAGATCCAACGGACAGCTGAAAGCCGGGTTTCAGGCATATCCGAGCGCGTATCTTGTGAAAAACCTCCACAATCTTTTCCACGGGGCAACACCTGTGGTGCGGGGTATGCTGAATTCCCTGGTGATTGCCTGCAGCAACGCGCTGCTGTGCGTCTATTTTTCCACGATGACGGCGTATGCCATCCATGCGTATGAATTTAAGGGGAAAAAAGCGATTTTCACCTTTATTCTGGCTATCATGATGATCCCGACGCAGGTAACGGCTCTTGGTTTTATCCAGCTGATGGGGAAGATGCACCTGACCAATACGTTTCTTCCTCTGATTCTTCCGGGCATCGCCTCGCCGATTACGTTCTTCTATATGAAACAGTACATGGC
>ONLK01000059.1 GCA_900318615.1 uncultured Eubacteriales bacterium | reverse complement strand
CTCCACAAAGACCATGAATTTATAGCCGAATTCCTCATAGGTCTGCAGAATGTTGTTTAGCAGATGGGAAAAGTAATGAAGATAAAGATTCGGAATAATCACGCCGATATATTCTGTTTTCCCCTTGGCCAGATTTCTGGCCAGCTGGTTCTGTCCCTGGTAGCCTAATTTATCCAGTGCGTCCTTTATTATTTTCTGATTTTTCTCTGTCAGAGAATCGGGTTTGTTAAAAAAGCGGGAGATTGTGGTTTTAGAAAAACCCGTAAATTTAGCAATGTCATCAAATGTCACATTTTTCTTTTCCATATAAATCTCACCTTCTTTCATGAGATATCCGTCGGCGGAATGCGGAATTCACACCGGAATATCTGCGTAAGCATACTGCTATACAAAATATATCAAAGATGTGTCTGAATTGCAATAAATAACCGGTTCCACACCGGCAATTGTAAATGTTCAATAAAATGAGAATGGGTATTTTGTAAAGTATTGAACCTAAATGTTCGTTGACTTTGGTTAAATTCGATGATAACATGAAACTATCAAGTAACCGGTTACTTAATGGTTCCGGTTAAGACTTGGAACTTTACTAAATTTCACAAAGCGGCGACAGACCCGTACGAAGGAGGAAATTTATGAAAAAGCTTATTTCAGTTGCACTGGCGGCTGCAATGACTGCAGCCATGGCAGCACCGGCGATGGCCGATGGAGTTGATCTTACATTCTTTAACTCCAAAATGGAAATTGATGATGCTCTGAAGGAAGAGGCAGCAGCTTATTCGGAAGAGTTCGGAGTTAACATGACCGATGACTATTCAAGCGATACCATAGCCGCACATATGGCTACGGTTTATGCTTCCGGCAATCCGTATGTACTGTCCATGGTTGACGCAAAGGATATTTATTCCATGGCTCCGGATCACGGACTTGATCTGAGCGGCGAAGACTGGGTAGACAAGACCACACAGGCAATCAGCATTGACGGCAAGGTTTACGGCTTCCCGCTGTGCGTTGAGGCAAGAGGTCTCATCTACAACAAGACAGCCATTGAGGATATCACCGGTGAGGAATTCAAGCCGGAAGATTACGCAACCCGCGAAGCTTTTCAGGGTCTGATTGACAAGCTTAAAGAAGGCGGTATGGAAACGCCGACCGGTGTTATGAATGAGGACTGGTCCCTGGCAGGTCATTATCTTCCTGAAGTTTACGAAACCAGAGACGACGTACAGGGCTTCGTTGATCAGCTGTATGCCGGCACGGCAGATCTTGCGAACGATGAACGCTTCAACGATCTGATGGATACCTTCGATATTCTCAAGGAGAACAACTACGCGAAGGACGAAGCTCTTACCGCAGCCCGCGAAGATACCGAAATGATGCTGGCGGAAGGCGATATCGCCTTCATGTTCGGCGGCAACTGGGACTGGGCAGTTATGAACGAGTATGATCCGGAAGGAGAGTACGGCATGATGCCGGTTCCGCAGGAAAACGATACTTACAACAAGATGATGGTCGGCGGCGGCTCCAAGTATATCTTCATCGATAACACCGTAAGCGAAGAGCAGCAGCAGGCAGGCAAGGATTTCCTGAACTGGCTGGTGAACGATGAAGAAGGACAGGACTTCCTGGTAAACAAGTGCGCTCTTGTTCCGGCGTTCACCAACAATACGCTGGAAGTTGCTGACCCGCTCGGACAGTCTGTAAAGGCTTATGCGGATGCCAATGCTCTGGTTGGAAACTACAATTACCTGCCGGATGATCATTATTCAAAGTGCGGCGCATTCTTCCAGAAGTACCTGGCAGATGAAATTGACAGAGCAGAGCTTGCAGCAGATGTTGAAAACTACTGGAAAAACACGACTCCGGTAACCTCTTCCGCAGAAGCAGCAACCGAAGGCGCTACTGAATAATTTTCGAACGATGGCACATCCGGATTTCAGACAGGAAGCCGGATGCTCTGAAAAGAAAGAAAGGTACCGGACCAAAGGGCCCGGTACCTTCGTGGATGGAGAAAAATATGAATAGAAACAAAATGTCATATAAGACGGGACAGTTTCTCCAGTTTGCCGGAATATCCACACTCCTGTTCTGCGGCGTTGTTATCATTCCGTTCATCTATGGTCTTTATCTTACCTTTACAGACTGGGATGGCGTGTCTGTTAAAAAAGCGCTCGTAGGCGGTTCAAACTATGCAGCCGCCTTAAAGGATATGGACTTCTGGGCATCGCTCGGTAGAACGCTGATCTATTCGGCAATAGCTGTAATTCTGATCAATGTCATTGCGTTCCTTCTTGCCTATGCGGTAACCCGCGGCATGAAAGGGCAGAACTTCTTCCGCGCAGGTTTCTTTGTTCCGAACCTGATCGGAGGTATCGTTCTTGGTTACATCTGGCAGTTTGTATTTAACCGCGCTCTGCCGAAATTGTTTACCGGTTTCCCGAAACTGCTCGGCGACCCGAAGGGAGCTATGGCAGCCCTGATTATTGTTTCGGTATGGCAGTACGCAGGCTACATGATGCTGATTTATGTAGCAGGCTTTATGAGCGTTTCAAAATCGCTGATGGAAGCTGCCCAGATTGACGGATGTACGCAGTCACAGTCAACCTGGTACGTGGTGGTTCCGCTGATGCGTTCTTCCTTCGTTCAGTGTCTGTTCCTTTCCATCACCCGCTGCTTCATGGTTTACGATGTGAACCTTTCTTTGACCGGCGGCGATCCGTACGGGTCCTCCGTACTGGCAGCCATGCACGTATACAATCAGGCTTTCACCTACCGGAACTTCGGTGTCGGCCAGGCACAGGCGCTGATTTTGTTCGTCATCTGCGCAATCGTCGGTGTAACGCAGGTTTATGTTGGTAAGAAAGGGGAGGTGAGTGCATAATGAACGACAGTGAGAAGGCTTTGCGTAAGAAGAAAATCACACATGCCATTCTGATGGTTGTTATGATTTTTGTACTTGTCCTCTTTATCTTTCCGTTTTTCATGGTCATTGTCAACGTATTTAAGGTAAAGGCCGATATTATCAGAAATCCGCTTTCCCTGATCGGCGAGAAAAAGGGATTTACGCTTGCAAACTTCCCGAACGCCATGGCGAAGATGGACTTCTGGAGAGTATTCTTTAACTCTCTGATTATCACAATTACCTCTACGATCCTGACGATTCTGTTTTCTTCCATGACGGCCTTTGTTATTGTCAGAAATGACTGGAAAGCCTGCAAGATCCTTTTTGCAGCTATGATCGCTTCCATGGTAGTGCCGTTTCAGGTGCTGATGGTTCCGCTGGTTTCTCTGTACGGCGGTGTCCTGAGTGTCCTGAACCACAGAATCACCTTGATCCTGATGCATACCGGATTCTCACTGTCCATGGCTGTGTTCATGTTCCACGGCGCTATTCACACGAATATCCCGCTGGAATTGGAGGAAGCCGCTCTGATTGACGGATGCACCCGCTGGCAGACCTGGTGGAAAGTAGTATTCCCGCTTCTGAAACCGACCATCGCAACGGTTACCGTTATCGATGCGATGGCTTTCTGGAACGACTACCTGCTTCCGAGCCTGGTTCTGACAAAGAGCAGCCTGTACACAATCCCGATTGCCACCCAGAAATTCTACGGAACGTATACGTCCGATCTTGGATTAATTATGGCGTCACTGCTGCTGGCAATGCTGCCGATCCTGATCCTGTATCTGTTCCTGCAGAAATTCATTGTTGAAGGTGTAACGTCCGGAGCTGTAAAGGGCTGATCGCAACACAGTTTTATAAGCACATGACGGTTCGCCATGCTGTAGCAAAAGGGTGTATCTCTTATTGATGCACCCTTTTTTCACATCTGGGAGCGAAAGCACTTTTGACACCCACATCGTATGATAAAAAAGGAGAAGGAGCGATCTTATGACACAGACACAAAATCAGGAACAGCAGGAAAAGATTCGCATGCCCCGGAAATCCTGGATGAGCAGCCGCCTTATGCAGGCGCGCAAATATGAAAAGCAGATGGAAAATGCAGTGGCCGGGGAGGAGCGCCCGTCTTTTCATCTGGGAGTTCAGATCGGCTGGATGAACGATCCGAATGGTTTTTGCTATTATAATGGTTATTATCACATGTTTTATCAGTACTATCCGTATGCAGCTCACTGGGACCCGATGCACTGGGGCCATGCGGTCAGCCGGGATCTGCTCCACTGGAAGTATATGCCCTGTGCGATCGCCCCGGATCATCGCTACGACAAGGACGGATGTTTTTCCGGAAGTGCCATTCTTCTTCCGGACGGGCGTCATATGCTGATGTATACGGGCGTGGACAAAGAATATGTGGATGAAAACGGCGATATCTGCGATCCCTCCGGGGAGAAGGGGGGAGTGCTGAAGGATATTCAGACACAGAACCTTGCGTTCGGCGACGGCTGTGATTACATCAAGTACATTGATAATCCGGTTCTGACCTGCGCGGATCTTCCCGCGGGAGCCGACCCGGCCCATTTCCGTGATCCTAAAATGGTGCTTTACGGGGACGGAACCTACCGCATGTATGCGGTGACGTACGTAAGAGACGTGGGCGGGACAGTAGTGCAGTACATCAGCCGGGATGGCGTTCACTGGAGCTTCAAGGGAATCCTGGATCAGAACAACTTCCGTATCGGACTAATGTGGGAGTGTCCGGATTTCTTTGAACTGGACGGAAAGGCGGTGCTGATGTGCAGCGCCCAGGATATGCTGCCGGCCGGACTGGAGTATCACAACGGAAACGGAACCTTTATCATGACCGGATCGTACGATGATGAGACAGGAAAATTCACCGAGGAAGGAGATCATGCGGTGGATTACGGCATTGATTTTTACGCGCCGCAGACAATCCTGACTCCGGACGGGCGTCGGGTTATGATCGGGTGGATGCAGAACTGGGATACGGTTAATCTGCGTACCTTTGAGCCGAAATGGTATGGTCAGATGAGCATACCGCGGGAACTTTCCGTGAAGGACGGACGCATTTTCCAGAAACCGATCCGCGAGATAGAGACTTTTCGCAGAGGAAAAATATCCTTCCGGAACGTATCGCTCGATTCTTCGGAGCGCTTCCTTGAGGGAATCCGCGGCCGCAGGGCGGACATCGAGGTAACGGTGCGTGCCCGGGAGGGAGAAGACATCTATCGCTGCTTTGGTATACGGTTCGCACAGAACGAAAATCTGCACTCGGAGGCAGAGTACCGTCCGGAGGAGGGAACCGTGAAAATCGACCGCAAATGCTCCGGATCCCGCCGGGCGGTTGTTCACCAGCGCCGCTGTGATGCCGGTACACACGGCGGAGATATGAAACTTCGCCTTATTCTGGATCGTTACAGTGCGGAAGTTTTCATTAATGACGGTGAAAAGGTCATGAGCATGACGCTGATTACACCGCAGACAGCGGATGCGATTTCATTTTATGCGGAAGGCATGGCACAGTTTGACGTTGATTTCTATACGCTTGACAGAATATAACGGGACCGGAACAGAACTTCATTTTTTGCTGTGCACCGGCGGATGGGAGAAATATGGCGATTATTGCAGATGAGCAGAAAAGAATATTTACACTTCAGACCCAAAATACAACCTATCAGATGAAGGTAGATCCGTACGGCTATCTTCTGCACCTTTACTATGGAAGAAAGACCAAAGGCGATCTTTCCTATCTTCTGACCTTCGCGGACCGCGGGTTCTCCGCCAATCCCTATGATGCCGGAACGGACCGTACGTACTCACTGGATGCGCTGCCGCAGGAATTTCCATACCTGGGAACCGGCGATTACCGCACAAAGTCACTGATTGTGCGGGACAGCCGCGGGGTTTACGGGTGCGATCTCAGATACAGTGCTTATGAAATCAGGGATGAAAAATACGCACTGGACAATCTTCCCTACGTTCATAAAAGTGAAAACGGTGCACCGGGCGATGAAGGGATGCAGTCGCTTCTTATTACACTGAAGGATGACCGGCTGGGTCTGGAGGCGGAACTTTGCTATGGGGTTTTGCCGCAGCTGGATATCATCACCCGCAGTGTTGTCCTTAAAAATGCAGGGAAGGAAAGAATTGTCATTGAGAAGATACTGTCGGCGTCCCTGGACTTTCCGGAGGGAAAGTACGATGTACTGACGTTCTACGGCCGTCATGCCATGGAGCGAAACAGACAGCGCCAGGCGGTCAGCCACGGGATCTATTCGGTCGGAAGCACCCGCGGAATTTCCTCCCATCAGTATAATCCGTTCCTGATTCTGGCCGCCCCGGAAACCTGTGAAACAGCCGGCAGCTGCTGGTCGATGCAGTTTGTTTACAGCGGATGCTTTGAGGCACTGGCGGAAAAGGACCAGTACAATCAGACCAGGGTCGCCATTGGGCTTTCTGATGAGCAGTTTTCCTATCCTCTGGAGCCGGGGGATCAATTTACGGCGCCGGAAGTCATTATGAGTTATTCCTCTTCGGGCTTCGGGAAGCTTTCCCGCAACCTGCACCGCTGCATCCGGGACCATGTCTGCCGCGGACGGTACGCACACGAGGTCAGGCCGGTTCTTCTGAACAGCTGGGAAGCCTCCTATTTTGATTTTTCGGGCGAATCCCTTTGCAAGCTGGCAGAGGCGGCAAAGGATCTGGGAATGGACATGCTCGTCATGGACGATGGCTGGTTTGGCAGCCGTTCCGACGATTCGCGTTCGCTGGGGGACTGGAATGTCAATGAGAAGAAACTCGGCGGTTCCCTGAAGGAACTGGTGGATAAGGTTAATGCCCTCGGACTGAAATTCGGCATTTGGTTTGAGCCGGAGATGATCAGTGAGGACAGCCGGCTCTACCGGGAGCACAGCAGCTGGGCGCTTGTGGTTCCGGGCCGGAAGCCGGTGCGCGGCCGGTATCAGCTGGTTCTTGATTTTTCACGCCCGGAGGTTGTTGACTATATTTTCTCCGGAATGTGCGAGGTGCTGGATCACGCAAACATTGAATATGTGAAGTGGGACTGCAACCGGGACATTGCAGATGTCTATTCGGCGACGGCAAAGGACCAGGGAAAGGTACTTTATGATTATGTTCTCGGGGTTTACCGCCTGCTGGAGATGCTGCGGCAGCGCTATCCGAAGCTGCTGATGGAAGGGTGTGCCGGCGGCGGCGGACGTTTCGATGCCGGCATGCTGTTCTATACCCCGCAGATCTGGTGCAGCGATAATTCGGACGCGATTGACCGTCTGAGAATCCAGTATGGAACCTCCTTCGGTTATCCTGTCAGTACAATGGGGGCACACGTATCCGTATCGCCCAATGAGCAGAACGGCCGCGTGACTCCGCTCGAAACCAGAGCCGTCACCGCCATGGCGGGAACCTTCGGCTATGAACTTGATCCCTCCCGGCTTTCTGCGGAAGAAAAAGAAGCCATCCGCAAACAGATCCGCAGGTATCGCCGCCTGGCACCAATCATTCAGTACGGCGATTATTACCGCCTTTCGGATCCGTTTTGCGATGAGGTGTGCGCATGGGAAAATATATCTTCCGACGGGACAATGGTTGTCGTTACGGCCGTCATGCAGGCGGTACACGGAAATATGACCGAAAACTACGTTCATCTTCAGGGACTTGATGAAGAGGCAGACTATAAAGTGACGGATCCGGGGGATACCGGGCTCGCCGCCGAAAGCATATACAACGGGGCTGCCCTGATGGAAGGCGGAATTCCGCTTCCGGTCCGCATGGGCGAGTATCACAGCTATCAGCTGCTGTTTGAAAAATGCTGAGAAATGGAAAGATTTCCGTAACAATTCGTTTATCGGAGAGGCCTGATTTGACCTGGAAAAGTCGGATCAGGCATTAAAATTTGGAATTTTAAGGCCGTGCTTAAGAAATATAACAGGTTCTTAACCTAAAATTAAAAAATTGCCTCAAACTCTTGACATAAGTGTTACGAAATGGTAGGATGTCAGAGTAATAAATTTAACATTTCTGTAATAAATTAGAATTCATTCTACTACGTAGCAATACGGAGGTTGAGGGGAAATGAAAAAAGGGATTGCAAAATTTACGGCGTTCTGTCTTGCCGCAGGATTTGTATTTGCGGAAGGGAGCAGCGGACTGACTGTGGTGTACGCGGATACAGTTCTGGCGGGTTTTGATACTTCAAAGTCCTCCCGGACGGCGAAAGCAGTTAAGGAAACAGAAACTTCTGCGGAAGAAGCCGGGAGTACCGGAGAAGAAACATCCACGGAAGAAACCGGGAGTACCGGAGAAGAAACTTCTACGGAAGAAACCGGGAGTGCCGGAGAGGATACTTCCGCGGACGCTGCATCGAAAGAAAGCACCGGGGAAACAGAAGCCGAAACCAGCGCACCGGTTGACAAGAGCATGGTGGGCACCATGGGTTTCGCACAGACAGACAGCTATCTGAATGTCCGTGCTTCCGGTGATACCGACGGCGAGGTTATCGGGAAGGTTTACAACAACGGATCTGTTGAGATCCTGGATGTTGATGATAACGGCTGGTATTACATTAAATCCGGCAATGTAGAAGGATATGTCGCCGGCCAGTACGTTGCAACCGGTGGTACGGCAGAGAAAATTGCCGAAGATACCGGGTATACCACTGCGGAGGTTGGCGCGGATATCCTCAATGTCCGCCGGGATCCTTCCGAGGATTCCGATGTGGTTGACACCGTATCTTCTTCCAATCATCTGGAAGTTGTCGAGGATGACGGCGACTGGGTGAAAGTTGTTACCGATGCCGGCATTTACGGATACGTTTCTACGGATTATGTGAATGTTACAACGGATTATGCAACCGGTGAAACCGTGGAAGAGGAACAGGAGAGGCTGAACAAGGAATGGCTCGAGTATCTGGCACAGCAGGAAGCAGCGGCTCAGGCAGCTGCAGCATCTCAGGCGGCCGCGGATGCTTCCTACACCGACAGCTCCTACACGGATACCTCTTCTGCGGATCAGGCTTATTCCGAGGCGCAGGCAGCAGCGGATGCTGCAGCAGCCGAGGCCCAGGCACAGGCGGATGCGGCAGCCCAGGCACAGGCAGAAGCCGATGCGGCGGCAGCTCAGGCGCAGGCAGCTCAGGATGCAGCAGCGCAGGCAGCTTCCACCGATGTTGACTCCCTGTATCAGGCTTATCTGACAGCACAGTCAGCGGCCGATGAAGCTGTAGCCAACGGCAGTGACGCGGACACCATTAATGCAACGGCGCAGGCAGCTCAGGATGCATACGCTGTCTATGTAGAAGCCCAGAACCAGGCGGATGCGGCGGCGCAGGCGGCGGCAGATGCTCAGGCACAGGCGGACGCAGCGGCACAGGCCCAGGCAGATGCGGAAGCAGCAGCTCAGGCACAGGCAGATGCCGAGGCAGCAGCGGCAGCGGCAGCTCAGGAAGCATCAGAAGCGCAGGCTCAGGCGGCACAGACCGAAGCGCCGCAGACAGAGGCGGAGAATACTTCTTCCGGAAGCTCTTCTTCAGGATCCTCTCTCGGAGCACAGGTTGCTGCCTATGCAACACAGTTTGTCGGGAACCCGTATGTATGGGGCGGATCCAGTCTTACCGGCGGTGCTGACTGCTCCGGATTTACCATGGCCGTATATTCACAGTTTGGTGTTTCCCTTCCTCACAGCGCGGCGGCACAGTCAGGATACGGCTCGGATGTAAGTTTAAGCGATCTTCAGCCGGGTGATCTTCTGTTCTATGATAATGGCGGAGGTATCGGACACGTAACCATGTACATCGGCAACGGCCAGGTGGTCCATGCATCTTCCTCCACGACCGGCATCATTATCTCCAGTGTTGATTACAGAACCCCGGTATGCGCAAGAAGACTTGTATAAGATAATAGAATACAGAGGCGGCAGACAGCCGCCTGAGAAAACCCCGGATGGCCCATAGAAGCCATCCGGTTTTTTTGTATGGCGGAGTTTCCGACACAGGGATCGTAAATTTTCTGAGAAGAATGTGCAAAATCAGACTATTCAGACCTGCTATTTCCCGAACATACGGCCCACAATTGCAATATGCACAAAAATATGTGGGAAAAGAAAATGTGTTCGATCTCAAAAAAATCCATTTCCAGGAGTTATCCCACCGTTTATCCACACCCGCGTGGATAAAAACAGGCGTGATATCGAGTTATCCCCCGACTTGTCCACATTATCCACATTCAGGAGGGTGCAGAACCCGATTTTCCACCAAACCGTTTCCAAACATCCGTTTTGTTGAAAGTGATAAAGTTCATTATTTTCA
>ONLK01000032.1 GCA_900318615.1 uncultured Eubacteriales bacterium | reverse complement strand
CGGGCTTCGCCTTTTTCAAGCTGCTCATACAGCATTCCCGCCAGTTCCCGTGTAATCGGCGTTGAAAAATCTTCCGGCTGCACGTATTTTTTCAGGGTTTTATAAAACCCCGGATATTCAGTCAGCCACGTAAGCAACAGTCCCTCCGAGCGGACTATTCCGCGTTCCCGTTTATTTTCACGGCTGCGGCGGCTTTCCAATGCCAGCGGCTTTTCACTGTTTTCCTCGTCCTTATCCTTTAACTCATCTTTTTCCGCGGTACCCGCAAGAATCGCCTTTCGGACCATGGACTTTAGTCCGCTGACCGATATGTTATATTCGGCGGCGAAAGCATCAATGTAGTTATCCCGCTCGACCTCCATGTCAAAACCGGCAATTTTATCCGCTACTTTCCGGAAGAAGCGGGTTTTATCCTCCGGATCCTTCATATCATACTGTTTCTCCAGCTGTTTCATCTCAAAATGGAAGCTGTTCTCCGCGTTTTCCAGGCGTTTTTCAAACTCTTCCGCCCCCATTGCCTTGATAAACTCATCCGGATCCTTGTACGGTTCCAGATGAAGAACGCGGGCTTTCAGCCCGGCTGCCTTTACCATGGGGATGGCGCGAAGCCCAGCTTTTATGCCGGCTCCGTCGCTGTCATAGCTCAGGATCACTTCATCGGTATACCGTTTGAGCAAACGGCAGTGCTCCTGTGTCAGCGACGTTCCCAGGGAGGCAACCGCATTGGTAAAGCCCGCCTGGTGCATGGAAATCACATCCATGTAGCCTTCGCAGACGATCAGATATTTTCTGTGAGTACGCCGCGCGATGTTCAGCCCGTACATGTTCCTGCTCTTATCAAAAACAGGCGTTTCCGGTGAATTCAGATACTTCGGTTTCCCGTCTCCCATCACGCGCCCGCCGAACCCGATCACCCGGTTATTTACATCCATAATCGGGAAGATAACACGGTTCCAGAATTTATCTGTCATGCGCTCTTTATCGATGATAAAGAGTCCGGACTGTTTCAGAATACTGTCCGGGATATTCTTCGATTTCATGTAGCGATACAGGCGGTCACTGTATTTGCCGGCGTATCCAAGCCCGAAGCTTTTCATGGTTTCATCCGAAAGCTGACGATCCCGGAAATACTTCATTCCGGGAGCCCCCGCCGGGGAACGAAGCTGATAATAATAGTAGGTGGCCGCCATTTTCTGCACATTCCTCAGCTGTGTATTTACGTCTCTCTTCTGCCGTTCTTCCTGGGAATAATCCTGCTCCGGCAGTTCCATTCCCGCGCGCTGTGCCAGATACTGCACGGCTTCCGGAAAGGTATAATTTTCGTACTGCATTATGAAAGAAATCACATTTCCGCCGGCTCCGCATCCGAAGCAGTAGTAAATCTGCTTGGAGGGGCTGACTGAAAACGAAGCGGATTTCTCACTGTGAAAAGGACAAAGGCCGAAATAATTAGCCCCCTGCCGTTTTAATTTTACGTAGGAAGATATGACATCCACAATATCGTTCCGGGACCGGACTTCCTCAATCACATCATCCGAGTAATACATTATGGCGTTTCCTCCTGTTCAAGTCAGTCAAGCTGCCAGGACTTCGGTATAAAAAGTTCCTGGAATTTCTGAATGGAATACTGATCTGTCATGCCGGCAATGTAGTCGCATACAACCTTTTCTTTCCGCTCGCCCCCCTGATCAATAAGATAAAGGCATTCCTTCGACATATCCTCCGGGTGGCTGAAGTAATACTGATAAAGGCTCTGGATCATGCTGACTGCCTTGGAATCCTCCCCCTTCGCGGCGGAATTCGTGTAAACATGATCAAACATAAAATGACGCATGTCCTTCACCAGCTGATCCATCTTCTCAGACATTTCTATATGGTCCTTGCCGCGGCTGTTCAGAATAACGTCATGAATCAGTGTGTTCAGCCGCTGACGCGTTGAAAAGCCCATCTGCTCCCGGTACCGAAGAGGAATATCCTCTTCGGTCAGAATCCCCGCGCGCTCTGCGTCATCAATATCGTGGTTGATATAGGCAATCTTGTCACAGTACCTCACAATCTGACCTTCCAGTGTATGCGGATGGCCGCTGGTCCGATGGTTGCGGATCCCGTCCCGTACCTCCCACGTCAGGTTCAGTCCGCGGCCGCTGTTTTCCAGCAGCTCAACGGTCCGCACCGACTGCTCTACATGAGAAAAGCCAAATTCGCAGACTTCATTCAGCGCCTTCTCCCCGGTGTGCCCAAAAGGCGTATGTCCAAGATCGTGTCCGAGCGCAATCGCATCCGCCAGGTCTTCATTCAGGCACAGAGCTTTTGCGATCGTCCTGGAAAGCTGTGCCACCTCCAGGGTATGGGTCAGCCTGGTCCGGTAGTGATCACCGCGGGGACTTAAAAATACCTGTGTTTTATGCTTCAGACGCCGGAAAGACTTGCAGTGTAAAATCCGGTCACGGTCCCTTTCATAAACCGGCCGGATGTCACACGGCTCCTCATAGCGGTCACGCCCGCGGCTTTGTGCATCGAAAGCCGCATAAGGGCTGAAAAACTCTTTTTCTCTTGCTTCAATTTCCTCTCTGATTGTCAACCTTTCGTCACCTGCCCCGGCAAAAAACGCTCTTCCAAACGACTCCCTAACCCCAAACCTGCTGTAAACTGATTTTAACACACCCGCAGGAGTGAAACAACTGTTCGAAACTCCGGTCCCTTTTTCATTAGAACCAGTATAAAAAAGCAGAGTCCCATGGACTCTGCCCCGACAATAATAATTATTATCTATTATTGATTTTTTGCCTTTACTCCGTCGCTGCTTCTGTCTGAGTTTCCGCTACTTCTTCCATGCCCTGGCGCATCAGATCGATCAGATGTTCATCGCCCAGAATCCTGGTTTCACTGTTTTTATCCAGAATGGTTATGTTCTTCTCGTCATCCGTGTATGGCTTCCATACCAGCGAATCGGTACTCGGGTCGCCGTTCTTTGCGAAAGCTGCCCATGCAGAAGCCACCGTATCCTGCATCTGATACGCTGCTCCATCCCCACCGACAGCCAGTTTCACAACCGGTATATCAACGTTATGGAAAGCATAGATCAGATCGCTGCAGTGGAAAGCCATGATGCCGCCATCCACATTCGCTTCATAAGAAAACAGATATTCATAGGTCGGCGCTTCAGATACGGCTGCCTTGTCACTGCAGATTTCCTCCACACCGTTCCTGCAGATACCGAAGTTTGCATATCCATCGTAGAAGTATGCATCCGCCAGCGGCTTGTCCGGGAATACCTTCCGGAACTCATCTGCGATAGACTGTGCGAAGCTGCCGTACTTCTCTGTGAGCCTGCTCATAGCTTCCTCATCGGTCCACTCATTCTTGCTCTTATCGCCCTGTATCATCCAGTTATAATTGAATTCGGAAAATACCGTTCCTGCCATCAGAGGAATATCCTTAGCCCAGTCGCAGTAATCCGAAAGAATATAATCTTCATCTACTTCCGGATTCCAGCTGGCGCCTGCTTCCGCAGCCGCATTCAGCAGATCCTGATAGTCAACATTCTTGATTTCACCGGCATTATCTTCTGAAATACCCAGTTTTTCGAGTGTTGCTGCGGCTGCATTCTGCGCATCTTCTTTGCTGACCGGTGCCAGATATCCTGACTCGCAGATGCCTTTCTGGAACAGGCCTTCCGCCGCCGGCGTATGCATCAGTGTCAGTACTTTACTTCCGCCGCCGGACTGGCCGAAAATAGTCACATTCTCAGGATCGCCGCCGAACTGTTCAATGTTGTCCTGTATCCATTGAAGAGCAGCAACAAGATCCTTGACGCCCAGGTTGGATGCGCCTGCCAGATCTCCGCCGTATGCGGACAGATCCAGGAAGCCCAGTGCATTCAGACGATGGTTCAGCGTTACCACTACGACATTTGCGTAATCACTGAGATTCGCCCCGTCATAAGCCGCTGACTCGATTGACGATCCATTGGTATATCCGCCGCCGTGCAGGAAAACCATAACCGGTTTTTTGGCCTCTGTATCCAGCGTCTGTGTCCAAATATTCAGGTTCTGGCAATCATCGCCCTGAATCCAGTAACGGTGCGGCCAGTACGCCTCGTCGTTTCCTACTTCCGTCTGTGTCGGAATCAGGCAGGTTTTGCCATACGCGCGGGCCTTTCGGATGCCCTCCCAGGAGTCCGGTTTCTGAGGCTCCTCAAATCTTTCTGCCTGTGCATAGGGAACGCCCAGGAACGTGAATGTATCTCCATTCATGAAACCTTCCAGCTTCCCCTGTTCTACCGTTACAACAGGCTCATTGTTTGGTCCGTAATCATCGTCTTCACCTGCCAATGCCGGAATACTCAGCAAACCGGTTATTACAGAAGCTGCCGTTAAAATGGCTGTTAATGTTTTGACGCCTTTTTTCATATAGTAGCCCTCCGTTTTTAAGAATAATGCCCAATATATATGCTCTGCCAGGCTTTATATTAAGCATTACGCGGTATAATGTTTCGATACTATAATATATTATCCGGCGTTTCGTGTAAATTACATTTTATTGCCTTCGATATGTCAAAACTTGCTCCGATATCAGATGATCTAAATCAAAGCCTCCGGGATCCCTTTCCTGCGTTCCCATCCCTTTACCCGGATTAGGAAGTCCGCTGCCGTGTACTACATCAAAAGCCATCTGCCGTCCGCAATATCATCTTCCCGTTCTCGTCTTCCAGGAGGATCGCCCCGTCCCGGTCCGTCCGGAATACATCCACGCCCGCCTTGTCCAGCCGTTCCAGTGTTTCTCCGGCCGGATGTCCGTACCGGTTATTTCTGCCGCAGGAAATCAGGGCAATATCCGGTTCCACCGCATCCAGAAATTCTTCCGAAGTCGCATTTTTAGAACCATGATGTCCGGTCTGAAGCACATCCGCCTTCAGATTGCTGCCGTACCTTTCCGTCAGCGTTTTCTCTCCGTCCTTTTCATTATCCCCGGTCAGAAGAACCCGAAAGCCCTTGTAATTGAGCATAAAAACCAGCGAATTCTGGTTTAGTTCTTCTGTTACATCCTGCTTTTCCGGGTAAAGACAGGTCAGGCGAAGGTCCCCGCTGCCATACAAAATACTCTCGCCTGCCCGGATCCGCCCCACCAGAATTCCGGCATTTTGCGCTTTTTCCATAAGTTCCGCCAGCGTTTCATCCACCGCTGCTGCCTGGCCGCTGCTTTCAAAGGCAGCCGTCACGGCCAGACAGCCAATGGAAATGCCTCCGGAATCGGGTCCGGTCAGTGTCATTTTTGACTCTTCCAGAAGCTCGCTGATCCCGTTGGTGTGGTCTGCGTCCCCGTGCGTCGCAAAAACATAGTCCAGCCTCCGGACTCCCAGACTTTTCAGGGTGCTCTCCATGGCATAAGTATAACTATGGCTTCGCGTACTGCTGCCACAGTCAATCATAATGTTCAGCGCCGGATGCGGAAACTTTTCAACATGGATGAAAACACCGTTTCCCTGCCCGACATCCTCCGCAATCAGCCGGAAAGGCACCGGCGGCCGAAGCAGCAGTACAAAAACAGCTGCGGACAGTCCGAAGAAGGGCGTCCATGAACAGCTCATAAGCGGACGGTGGTCTTCCCTGTTCAGTGCATAAAAAACAAGTGCTGCACAAAAATAATAAACCGCTATCTGCCAGAGAGCAGGCTTTCCGGTTACAAAAACAGAATAAGGCAGATACCGCTCCAGCATACAAAGGGTTTTAAAAATGGACAGCAGATAGTGACACGGAGCCGCCGCCAGCGTGCCGAGAGCGGTGCTGAACGTTCCCAGCACGCAGCCGGTCATCCCCGCCGCCAGCAGGACCGACATACAGGGCAGTACGATGAGATTCGTCAGAAAAGACCAGGGCGTGATCTGATAGAAAAAATAGGCGCTGACCGGAAGCGTACCCAGCTGAACGGCAATGGAAGGAATACACAGCCGATAAAGACGGTTCAGGAATCTCCCGATTTTCCCATGTGCTTTTCTCCTTTCGGCCCGTTTTTTCAGAACCGGACCGATCAGCGCCAGCGCCAGAATGCAGGAGAAAGAAAGATAAAACCCTCCGTCACGGATGCAGGCCGGATTTCGAAGCGCACAGACAAAGGCTCCCGCAGCGACAGCCGTCAGCCGGTCATTCGTTCGTCCGAGAATCTGAGCCAGGGTCCAGACCACAAACATGACAAAGGCACGAAGGGCGGAAACACTCATTCCGGTCATCAGGCAATACAGGAAAAGGATCATCGAGGAAAATGCACCGGAAAAAATAAAGCTGTGGCGCCGTTTCCGCAATATCTTCCAGACGAACATGCCAATCAGGCCGATGTGCAGCCCGCTCACGGCTGTAATATGCAGTGCTCCTCCTTCTTTATAAATACTTTTCAGTTCCGCCGGGATCATTTCCTTTTCTCCAAGAGCGATGGCGCGCATCAGGGCGGCGTCATCGCTGCCGCAAATCGAGTCAAAGGAATTCTCCAGATGCCCGTAAACTTCCCGCGCAATCCCTTCGGCGGTGGTCTGTTTTGCTCTTTTAAGGATCACCGATTTCGTCATCAAAAACAGCACCCGCTGCTGTTCCAGATAAAGGTTCATGTCATACTGGCCGATATTTGAAACCGGATCCGGAACCATGCACACTCCGCGCACCACAACAACATCCCCGCAGTTAAAATCTGCCGGAATTTTCCCGTTCATATATGCAATTATAAAAAACTTACTGTTTGAAATATTATTCGACAGAACGTCGGATCGGATTACAGAAAAGTCACTCAGATAAATACGCTCGCCATGCACGGATTCCTGCTTTTTATAAATTCTTCCCAGAACATCCGTCGTAGTTTCGCTGTCGCCGGAAGCAATCAGCTGCTCCCCCAGCCTGTTCTTTTCCAGAACAGCGGAACGCTCATCCGGAACGCCCGCTGCCTGAATTAGAACCAGAAACAGGAGGAATAGGCACACATACAGGCACAATGGCCTTTTCACCATTCACTGCCCTCCTTTTTTCCATCCACTTCACTTGTTTACTCCGCCTGACACCGCTTCCTTGATGCCCTTACTCAGCGGAAGAGCCGCTGTCATCTGAAGTTTTGTCTGTCCTGGCATCTGCCGCTTCCGTACGGTTTTCTGCTTCTGCGACTTCTTCTGTTCCGCCGGAAACATCTTTCTCATCTGCCTCCATATCTTCACTTCTCGCAAAGGTCTGGTCGAGACTTACCTGCCCGCGGAAACGGATATCTGATTCGCCATTGATCTGGAAGCGGACGCCGTCGGCGCTGCTGCCCTCGCAGATGGAATTGACAAACGCATACAGCGCGGCTTCTGGTTCAACCGCCGCATTGTATTCTTCATTAAATTTGCTGTCCAGATTAACCGTGCATACATCGTTCGTAATCCGGATATCCAGCAGGGATGTTTCCGGGCTGGTTACAGGAAGAAGCTCTGAGTTTTCCGGTCCACGGATAATCTGCTCTGCAATCAGGCGCTCACTGCTGACGTTGGAAGAGTAAAACAGATTTCTCTCCTCGCTTCTGAGCTTTTTCCCCGCGCTGTCCGGAAAATAAAGGTTCAGGGTGACATAGTGATACGAATTGATCCCTTCCCCGCCCGTATCAATGAACGTTTTCTCATCCATGGCCGGCATGACCGAACCGTCCTCATCAATCAGCGGCTGGCCGTCCGCCGTGAGAGAAACACTGTATACTCCCGGAAGCTGAATCAGTGTTTTTACAACAGCTGCACGGATCAACACCTGCTGTACATTAGTCAGGCTTAAATAACCGGAGTCAAAATCCACCATCAGATTGTTCACGCCGGTGGTGCAGCTGTCAATCGCAACTCCGTCCGGAAAAGCACTTTTCAGATCCGTCGAGGGGGACGCCGCCAGCTGATCGAGCAGTTCGGAAAGAAGTCCATCGAAGCTTCCGCTTTCCGGAGTGTAAATCTGGGCCACCAGGGCTGTTCCCGCCGCATTGGTGTAATAAACGTTATAGTGCCGCGCGTCCGGGGCTGCTTCCTCCGTCTCCTGCATTCTGCTTCCGGAGCATCCGCTCAGAACAAGGAGGATCCCCAGGCATATTCCTGCCAGAGAGGCGAAGGCACGGCTGAATCTCTTATTCATCTGCTTCATGGCTGTCCTCCTGCTTCTCTTCCCAGGCCTGATACTTCATCGGGATGCGGACGGTAAAGGTAGTCCCCTCGCCCGGCTTACTGTAAACGCGAATAGCCCCGTGATGCATCAGGACCGCCTGCTGCGTTATGGCCAGTCCCAGGCCGGTACCGCCGATCTCACGCGAATGGGACTTGTCCACGCGGTAGAACCGCTCGAAGATGTAAGGCTGCGACTCCTCCGGGATGCCGATACCCGAATCTTCAACCTTGATGAAGAAGAAGCTGCTGTCCATGTTCAGGGAAACATGAACCCAGCCATTCGGTTTGTTGTACTTGATGGCATTTTCCACCAGGTTGGTGATCGCCAGGGTCAGCTTCGTCTCATCCACCTCGGCAACAATAGGCTTGTAATCCTCCAGGACAAGCTCGATGTTATTCTTATCCGCAATCGGGCGCAGCCGTTTCAAAATCAGATCGATCATCTCATTGATGTTTGTTTCCCTGATGTTAATGTCCGGCGATTTCCGGTTCATCTTTACCAGCGAAAGAAGGTCATTGATGATCTGGTTCTCGCGGTCAATTTCCGAGCTCATGTCCGTCATGAATTCGCGGTATACTTCGTTTGGAACACTCTCCTGTGTCGTCAGGGAATCCGCCAGCACCTTCATGCTGGCCAGCGGTGTCTTCAGCTCATGAGAGACATTGGATACGAACTCCTGGCGCGAATCCTCCTGTTCCTTCAGGCGGCGCCTCATGCGGTTGTACGCCTCGGCCAGCATCTGCGTTTCCGTATAATCCGGAATGGAAATATCCTCCTCCAGAAACTGATCGTCATTTTCCAGCCGGGCTGTCACCTTGCCAAACGGGCGGACCAGAAGTCTCGTAAGATAAAAGGCAACACCGATCAGAAGCAGCACGAGTACAATCTGCATCAGATTGATGACTCCGGATATTTCTCTGCGGCCTTCCCGGATATCTGTCGTGGGAACCGCAATGATCATCATGCCGGAGGTCTTCTGCGTATTTTCATCGCGGACCGGAACCGTCACCTCCAGAAACTGCTCATTGCTGTTATAATTCGAGGTTTCTTCCCCGCTGAACGCCTCAAGAACCTCCTGGGCAATCAGTACTTTATCCGTATCAATTCCATACGTGTCCAGCACAATGCGGAAGTTGCTGTTCAGCACAACCACACGTCCGCTGTACAATGTTCCGAGCATTCTGACCTCAGAATCAATAACATCCGACTGACTTCCGTTCAGATAGCCGCTTGTCAGAAGCTGATCCGCAATCAGTCTGCACTGCGAACGAACCTGATCCGCTCTCTGTTTTACTGCCTGCTTTTCGTATGAGCTCAGCACACCTATTTTTAAAACATTCAGCGGCAATATGCCCACCAGCAGAAGAATAACGAAAAGCCTCAGCCGGAGGCTTTTCCCATACCGCCTCAGCCTCTCCTTAAACCTGGAAATAGTAACCAACTCCTAGCATTTTAATTTTCCTGATTCTGTCTTCTTCGAAACTTTAAAAGCCTGACAGGACAGCAAAAAGCACAGCGGCCGTCAGGCTTCAGCTACGAAAATATTTTAACATACGCACCTGAAAAAATAAATTGCAAAAGGCACTGCACAAGGGAAAAAGGCGACCATCCGCAATACTGTTACTTTTTCTCAACTGCATCGATTCTGCTCCGGATCAATGCCCTGAATTCCTCCTTCCTTTCCGCTGATAGAAGGCTCTCATCTACCAGTTCCAGATACTTTTTTTCCTGTTTACATACCTGGTGTATCAGGTTTTCAGCAACTTTTCGTTCAATCCCGATTGAAAAAGCATATTTCAGAAAGTCCCCGCGATGTAGATTTCGCTTCTTTCCATTCATTGTTAATGCCGTTTGTTCTTTATCTTCCGGCATAATCAGGTTCACCGGAAGTAAATCATAAGCAGGAGATAATACATAATTTCGTCCTGCCGGTGTTTGCTCGATCAATGAAAAATTTTTCAGATGCATATCTGAGTTTCCGCTTATGAAACAAAAAATAAGACGCAAAAACAGTTCCGTCTTGTCTAAGGCCGGCCTCTCAGAATATCGGTCAATCGTTTTTGCACACTGTTCGTATGAACCCTTGTACTTATCCGCCGTTAATCGATAGTTTAACTGGCAAAAGTCCTCCATAGCATACATCCGTACAGTCTCCTGCCCCCTTTTGCTGGCAATCTTTCTGTCAATTCTCTTTGAGATGTAGGCGTATGTTTCTTTATCGCTGACTGTATCGGTCATTCGGATCAGGCCATGTGGAACAGTCTTGATTCCGGTAATGTCTGCCATTAGCATCACAAGCTGCTCTGCTTCCGGTAATTCTTCAAACTCATCCGACTGAGGTTTGAGAATGTAACCCGTCGGATAATTGACGATCGTCAATCGGTTCTCATTCACTGTTGATAAATGCAGCGATAACTTCTTCTGTACCCCCGGCACAGTAAACCCTCTGCCAACGTTCTCATCGGCTATTCTTTCCAGTACCTCCCGGCCAATTGGAAGTTCCGGAAGCATGCTGGTGCCAAAGAAGCTGCGGATACACTTTTTATGCCACCCCTGATCCATGAGTTTTGGGTCTTTTATTTCTTTTCCGCAGCACAAGCACCTCATTCTTCCGCCTCCACAGCTTCTATACGTACGTCTCCGATACAATCCCCGCATGAAGCAAGGAGTAAGCCAAAACGGTCAGTACGGTCTATTTTCCAGTTTCTCGAGACGACGCCGAGCAGCCAGCCTTCCGGTATAAGCCCATCAAAAAAAGGATGCAGCACTTTCTCTGAATACTCCTCTTCTCTCAGCGGAAGCGTAAGGCTGACTGCCAGAGCCTGCTCCGAATGTAAATAATCCGCATCATAATGAAAAGAATAGCCCTCTTCTGTTTCTCTCAGCAATCCTGCAAAACGGTCCTGGACAAATACTTTGGCAATCCTAAATGTTTCCATTCTCGTCTTCCTCTTCTCTTTGTATTCTTCCCGGGACAGCTTCCGCGCCAAACATATGAAGTGCCTGGTTTACCTTATCCATGCGCACTGTCTTTTTTCCCTGTTCCAGGTCTCGGACAAAACGCAGCCCCAGGCCCGATCGCATGGCAAATTCTTCCTGTGTCAGCCCTGCTTTCTTCCGCTCCGTCTTTATAAATTCAGCTATTTTGTTCATATTCATTTATTCCTTTATACCCGTTATGATATAGTTTTCTCATGCACCCTGATACTTATACCCGATATGGTGTATTTTTCTGTTGAAGTATAATTATTATACCCGAAATGATATATTATAGTTATATATTTCATATACTATACCCGTTATGATATAATGTCAATGACGTTGCATTTGTAACCCATTCTTTTCACATACAGGCAGAATTACTCGCTGGTTTGATCCTCGTAATTTTTTCCACCATTCCCAGCTGTTCCAGGCCCTATTAATTGTCAAAGAATTAGTCAAAACCACCCGCTTAGCGGGTGGCTTGCTCAGCCCCTGGAAGGGACTCGTTTCCGCCTGCGCCCGGAAGGCGCACTGAAAGTCGGCCTGCTGCACTCATTCACAGCTGCCCCTAAAGGGGCTATATCAGCGCTTTCTTCCACTGGCGCAACCCCAAAAGGGGCTTGCTGGTTTGAGATTTGTATGGCTTTCAAATATCATGAGGGAACTTTTTCCTTTCAAATATCCCATAACCTCTGAAACGAAATACATTGTTGGAATTCTCACGAGCATGTGTATATGATCCGGACACGCTTCAGCTTCGATAATTTAAATTCCTTTTCTCCGACATAATGTGCCTAATATTTCTCCCACCTGCATAGCAGGTGGTTTATTTTTACTGTGACACAAGAAAAGTCCCGGAAGCATTGATTTTTCAACACTTCTGGGACTCGTTATTTTTACCGGGTGTCAAAGACCAGATTGCTTAGCAGCATAAATATTATATACACCAAAAGCCGGGGCGTTAGTCCCGGCTTTGATGTATAACATATAATATATACAAAAACCTTTGTGATTACCTAAAACCTTTTACCTGCCGATCAGGCGTACGGATTATAGATGACTTTCCTGGTCTCTGTGTCGCGGCTGTAATGTTTTACAAAGTTCCAGACCATCTTTGCATATTCCGGATAGAGTCCATGGACCAGGCCATCGATGTAATCGAACTCTACCATCGGGACACCATCGTCATTGATCCGCGAAGGACTCATCTGTGTAGACCACGATGTTCGTGTTCAGACGTACAGCGCCGTTGCGGCCGTACATATCCGCGCTTCTGTAGACATACGTGGTATCCGCCGGGTAGTCTGCCATGACCGGATGGGCCATATACTTACTTCCCGTCAGTTCCTCCATGACTGCAGATTCATTCGTCTGCACCTCACCCATGGTCTCAAATGTTGCCTCGTTACCAAGTGTGCCGCTGTAATTCAGTGCTGATGCAGTCATCGGAGTGACCGTTGTCAGCATAAGGGATGCAGCAAGCAGAAGTGATAACCTCTTCATAAACGTACCCCCTTTCCATCATGGATACCCCTGCTCCCGCTTTTGCAGGAGCAGGGCGCTAAATAATATTATTCTACGTACGGGTCATAAACGATCTCTTTGGTTTCCGGATTGCGGCTGTAATGTTTCGCAAAGTTCCATGCGACTTTCGCATATTCCGGATACAGAGCGTGAACAAGTCCTTCTGTGTAGCTGACACCCGCCATCGGAACACCGTCTTTGTTGTTGATGAGCCATGTGGTGTTCTTGTACTCGTTGTTGAGGGTGATCTGTTTGATTGAATTTGCTTTGAAACCAACGATCGGATAGGTCTCAAAGTCATAGGTATCGATGGCTGCCATCTCGTTCCATCCAAGAACTCTGTTAAGAACAGTCTGGTACCCGGATGCGATGGTCATATTGGCTGAGTCAAATGCACCGCCCAGATCGTACGTAGAAGTTGTCAGCATAAGCGGAATATCGATATCCGCGAACTGTGCTGCTTCTTCTTCGGTTGTGTCATAGCCTGCTGCTGCCATCGGCACAGCTGCTGCGAACAGAGATGCGTCACCGCTGATGGCAGCCAGTGTTGCGCGTCCGCCCATTGAATATCCTGTTACATAAACACGGGACGGATCCAGTGCCGGATATGTGTCAAGCATATACTGAACCAGCTGCGGAAGAACTTCCGGTGTAATTGCATCAGTCCACTGACGCTCTGCGTTCATTGTGCCGCCGATGTACTGATGTTCCGGAGCTACGATTGCGAAACGCTCTGAACCAGCAAGATCAAGGAGACCAATCTCATCTACAAAGAGTCTCGGATCGTCGCCGCCGCCGTGATTTGCCAGCCACAGCGGAACACTGTGCTCCGGTGCTGTATTGTTAAGTACTTCGTCCGGAAGATACTCGAACCATGTCTGGAGGTACTCGCCACTCTTTGTCTTAACTTCACTGAAACGCTCTTCCTGATGTTCAATCAGGTTGATGCCATCTTCTGTTCTGCCATTGATAACTGCATTTCTGTCACACAGTGAATACGGAGCCTCATCGAAGCCATATCCCTGGTAAGGAGTACCGGCTGTGTATCTGCCGCGTTTGTTGACCGGTACACGCATCGCTTTAATGAACATGTTGTTGTAAGCATCAGCGATTGTGGTCTTCGCATCGGTAAACTCTTTTGCAAGGACAACTCTCTGAAGCGGCAGTGCCTGGTTAAAGTAAGCGGTCTCTGTATCATTCTCTTCAAAGGAATCAACATCGTTGGCTTTCTTATACTGCTCTACAGCGGTCTCATCCGCTTCCTCTGCGCCTGCGATATAAACCGGAACCTGTGCAGCAACCTCGCTGAGATGATCCATTTTTCCGCCGATGAGGCACATGCCTGCGATACGGCTGACATAGTCGAAGGTTGTGGAAACATAGTCGTTCAGGAATGTAGCACCGCCATCGATACCGATGACATACTCATATCCGTAACCGCCGAAGTACTCCGCGTCTGAATAGTACGTCACATTTCCGTCCGCATCAGTCTGGGACTCTTTCTGCGCCAGCATGGCTGTCTGCAGCAGATAGTATGCTTTCTGATCAGCGACGCCAAATCCTGCTTCCGCATCGACCGGTGTCACAAGGACAACAGAACCGACAGCCTGGTCTACGATATCCGTTACACCGAGGCCCTTCAGATACTCCTCTGCGCTGGCCTTATCATCAAAATGCTGGTCTGAGAAAACGATCAGGTTGGTATTCAGACGAGCGGCAGCGCGTCCGCCGTACATGTTCGCGGAACGATAAACAAAGGTTGTGCCTTCCGGATAATTATCCAGGCACGGATGAGACATATACTGTTTCACCATACCGACACGCTCCGGTTCCAAATTTTGCTCAGATACAACAGATGTCTCTCTTGTCTCTTCCAGTGTCTCAAACGTTGCCTCTGTGTTCTGTATCGGCGAATAGTTCAGTGCAAATGTGTCAACCGATAAAAGTGTTGAAGCGAACATTGCGCAGCTGAGGATTGTTGCTATATTTTTTCGCATCATATTATATAAACCTTCTCTCTCCGAAATTTTGAATGGTAATGTTTCTCATAAACCGCTCCTGCTCCACAGGCAGGAGCGGCTGCTTCCTTCATCAGTCTTTGTACTGGTTATAAACAATCTCCTTCGTCTCGGAATCTCTGCTGAAGCACTTCATCCAATCCCATGCCAGCTCTGCATACTCCTGATACAGACCATGCGGGATGAACTCGATGATACTCAGGCCGACCATCGGAACGCCGTCATCATTGTTGAGGAACCACTGATGCAGCGGATACTCGTCATTGACCATTGTCTCGCGGTAAGTATCGCCTGCGAAGCCGCTGAGCGGATATTTTCCGAAATCAAATGTCACACCGTCCATCTCGTTGTAACGCAGATAGTTGGAGATATTGTCCTGGAAATCCTGCGCAATGTAACCATTGGCAGAATCAAAATGTGTAGGCGTGTCGTATGTACAGGTGGTCAGCATCATCGGCATATCCAGCTTTTCGAACTGGGCTTCCTGCTCCTGTGTATGCTCGATCGGCGTGCCGGACATGTTGACAGCGGCTGCGAAGAGACTTGCGTCGCCGTATACGCAGCGGTTGGTAGCGCCGCCGCCCATGGAGTATCCGGTTACATATACGCGCTCCGGATCCAGCTGCGGATACTTGTCAAGCATATGCCGAACAAGTACCGGCATGGACTCTGACAGTGTGTACCACGGAGACGGATCGCCGAATGCTGCGTTCAGGTCTTCAGAGGTGTGTCTCTCCGCTACTATGGCGATTCTCTTCTGGCCTGCCAGTTTCAGCCAGCCCAGCTCATCGATTGCCTGAATCGGATCATCACCGCCGCCATGGTTCACAAGAATAAGCGGAATACTGTGCTCGTCTGCTGTCGCATCGAGGACTTCATCCGGAAGAAGTTCATACCACGTGGTTACGAACTGACCCTTGTCATCTGTGTAATCTTTCATCAGCTGGTCATCCTGCATCTCAATAATATTGATGCCTTCCGGTGTGCGGTCATTGACGATGGCACTACGGTCTGCCAGCGAATACGGCGCCTGGTTCCAGTTGTAGTTGTTATATAAAGTACCAGCTGTATATAAGCCGCCTTTAACGACCGGAATACGCTCGACTTTGGTGAAGAACTCGTCATAGGCTTCCTGAACGATGGCTGCCAGATCGACTTCCTCTGTCTCGGTCGTGATGACCTGCTGGAGCGGGTGCTCACTGTTGTAGTACAGTCCATTTTCTCCGTTGTGTCCGCTGGAGTCTGTCTCATTGGCTGCCTTGTATTTCTCAACGACTGCTTCGGGCACATTGACCAGCCATACCGGCAGTGCACACGGAATCTCATGGATCTTCTCCATGTCTCCGCCGATCAGGAGCATGCCTGCAATACGTCCTGCATAGTCCATCGTCGGTGCCACGTAATTATTCAGGAATGTTGCGCCGCCACCGATACCGATGATATATCTGTTTGTGACACCGCCAAAATAGCCTGCATCCGCATAGTAGGTCGTTGTCTCACCACGTACAGCGAAGCCTACATTGCACATTGCTGACTGCAGCTGATAATACGCGTTCTGATCGGCCTGACCAAATCCGGCTTCCGGGTCGATCGGTGAGACAAGGACAACGCTTCCGATCGCCTCATCGACCATCTTTGTGAGACCCATGTCTGCAATGTACTGCTGAGCCGCTTCTTTGCTGCCGAATGTCTCGTCAGTGTAGACGATCAGGTTCGTCTGCATACGAGGACCTCCTGTGGTGGTGTTGAGCATGCCGGCAGAGCGGTATACATAGGTGGTTCCCTCCGGATAGCTATCGAGCGCCGGGTCACCTGCAAAGGTTCTTCCCTCGTACTCATCCATTAAGAATTCCGGACCATTCGCATGCGCTTCCTGCAGTGTCTCAAAAGTGGCCTCGTTGCTCTGACGACGTTTGTAGAAATCTGTCGCCTGTGCATTCACGCCCATCACAGACACAGCTATTCCTGACGCCAGAACAAATGATATCAGTTTCTTCATAAAATTGACCCTCCCTTCGTTTAACATGCTGTTGTTTTTCACTGTTAAAACGTTGTTATTATTATATATGACGGATTTCTCCATTTGAATTAACTAATGTTTCGTCTTATTATATATTTTGCTTATTCAAGAAAACGTTTTCTTGAAATTTTCACGATTCTTCTCAGCTTTTTTAGGATTTACCGGGCTATATAATCGAGGCTGTCGCAATAGATGAAGCGACAGCCCCGATACGGCGGCTCCGCTGTCATCTCGTGCTCCGCCCCCGATGATGGGCGGTCGCCGGGAACCATGATATGCAAGCAGGCTTGCATCCTGACTTCCGGCTCGCCGCCTTCACATAAAAAGGAGTACCGCAAAGGGTACTCCTCACGTTCCTCTATTCTCTTTTCCTCTGTACGCCATCGCGGTCATTCCGACATTTTTGTGAAAGACCATGCTGAAATAGTTAGAATTACTATATCCGACCAGTTCCGCAATCTCCGCCGTGGTCATGGGGGTACTGCAAAGCAGCAGCTTCGCTTGTTCGATGCGGACCTGTGTCAGGTATTTAACGAAACCGGCTCCCATCTGCTGTTTAAATATGCAGCTGAAATGGCTTGTACTCAGCCCCACATATCTGGCCACATCGGAGGCGGAGAGATTTGCTTCCTGATAATGATCCTTAATATATTTCTCCGCTTTCCCCACGACATCGTAGGAGCGGTCTACTACTTTGTCCCGGTAGGACAAAATCCTGACAAGCAGCTTCCGGACCTCCTCACAGACTGCCTCCCGGCTCCCCGCATCCATGGCTACATCTGCCGGATCAGAGATCTCCTCCAAAAGCTGCTGGGGATCTCCGCCGATCATCTCAAATTCCTTGACGCAGGAGAGAATCGTACCGGACAGAAAATAAGATGTAAATGTTCGTGATCTGCCAAGTCTGGCGCCTGCATCATTGACATAGGTCTGCGCAAATCGTGCGGCATCGCTGCATCGGCCGGACTGAAGAAACTCTCGGAGTTTTTCTTCCCGCTTACGCTCATTAACCAGGTCCTCCGTATTGATCCGGCCATCCTGAAGCTGGCTCAGTCTGGCTTCGGTCTCCCGCAGGCGGTTGACCAGCATGTTATAGTTCTCCGAAGCCTGTAATTCCCGGTCCATCTTTTCCTTGAGCGCGGTGAAGGTTCGAACCACTTTCATGGGTGTAATCGGCTTGACCAGATATTCCTCCACGCCCAGTGTGATGGCTTCCTTGGCGTAGGCAAATTCCATATATCCGCTGAGGATAATGATGCGAATTTCCGGAACCAGCTTCCGGACGATGCGGCTCAGCTCCAGCCCATCCATGAAGGGCATCCGTATATCCGTCAGCAAAATATCCGGTTGAAACTTCTCCAGTGATTCCAGGGCTTCCTCGCCGTTTGATACAGCATCATGGATATAGAACCCATATTGCTCCCAAAGGATTCCTTTCCTGATGTTTTCACGGATCGTGATCTCATCCTCCACCAAAAGAATACTATACATGACTTTCCTTCCCCTTTATTCGTTTCAAACGGATCCGCACCGTTGTTCCCTCATCCAGATGACTTGTCACATACAGACCGCATGCCGGGTCATCATAGTAAAGCCGGATGCGTCGGTTCACGTTGTACAGACCGAAGCCCATTCCTCCATCCTTATAGGACTGGGCATTGCTGCGCATGCTCTCGTTCAGGCGGTCCACCATCCCAGCCTCCATTCCAATTCCGGTATCGATGATATCAAAAATCAGGTATTCTTCATTCTCCAAAAAGCCGTTGATTATGATCTTTCCGCCGCCGCTCTTGTTCTTGATGCCGTGGTAGATTGCGTTTTCAACGATGGGCTGGAGAGTCATCTTCAGCATATCATATCCGGGAAGTGCCGAATCAATGTATGTCTCACATGTGAGGATATCATTGTAGCGGCTCTGCTGAATATAAAGATAACTCTTCACATGTTCGACTTCCTTCTCCACGCTGATCCAATCCAGTCCGTTGCTCAGCCCCGTCTTAAAAAAGACCGCCAGATTCTCGGTCATCTCGATGGCCTTTTCATTTTCATTCACGGCCACAAGCCAGATGATGGTATCCAGTGTATTATAAAGGAAATGCGGCGCGATCTGTGCCTGCAGCGATTTCAGCTTCGCTTTCTGCAGATACTCCTGATCCTGTTTATGAGTTTCCAGAGTCTTTTTCAGTTCAGTCAGCATTCGATTGTACTGTTTTTCCAGCACACCGAATTCGTTCGGCGATATTTCAGTCACAACGGCATCCAAATTGCCGCCCTCGGCATCCAGCATCAGTTCCTTCATTCTGGTAATCGGTCTTGCCAATTTGGCCGCCACTAAAAAAGAAATACAGGCCGAGCCGAGAATCATTCCGATGGTTCCGAGCAGGATCAGCATTCGGATGTATTCCATCTGATGCATGAGTTCATGAAGGTAGACACATCCGCAGACCCACCAGTCTGTATTCGGAACATGTTTATAAACGCACAAAACATCGCGTCCCGTCGCATCTTCCAGGAGTTCATAACTGCTATTATCTGCCGGCATGACATGCCCCGGGGCTGACACCTGCTCAAAGATCTGGCTTTCGCCAACCAGGATCTGCGCGTTTGAGTCTGCAATAAAGTAGGAACCGCTTTTACCAAGATGCTGTTCATTCAAAAAACTTTCAAATGCATCGTTCTTAAACTCAATGGCTGCAGAACCGATCCATTTATTCGTAGTCTGCTCCATAATTGCCATGCCGTAGATGATAAATCCGTTTTCTCCGCTCTGGTCCTCATCTTTGGATATGGCAATCAATCTTCCCGGGGTTGCTGTTACAATCGTCTCGATCTGCCTGCTTTTTTTGCTTCTGTCCGAAGTATGGACCCCCGTCTTCTCATCGTAGGCAGTGCCTTTCCTGTCGAATACATACACATTTTCAATGGTTTGATTTGTCAGTTCGGTGGTTCTGTACTCGGCCATGTCATTGATCAGCGCCATTGATGCGCTGAACTTGTCCCCATCCGTGTTCAGAAAGATCCTGACATTCCGCCCGTTAACCCACTGATAGATCTTGGCGGTATTCTCAACCAGAATTTGCGCTCTGGCACCGATCACCTCCGAATATCTGACCGCCTGATCCACCGCCATTTCCCGTTCGGCCCGGAAGAGATAACTCAAACTGATACCGGCAATTCCGGAGGCCGAGACAACGGAGAACGCGAGAAAAATTAAAATCAGCTGGAACTTTACTGATCGGATTTTTTTAATTAAGTGACTCATGGCTTTAACTGAGGACCTCCGTAATACGCATCGATATTTCTATCATCAATAATGCGGTATTCCGAGTAATTCATCTCCGGAACATCCCTGCCTTCACTTAAATCCAGAAGTTTTCTGACGATCTGCGTTCCCCAGTCCCTCTGACACTGAGACATTGTAAACGCAGCCTGTCCGTTGCGTATACCATCCAGAATTTCAAGGGTATCATCAAATACAGCCAGAAGACGGTCCTCTTTATCCCAGCCATAGGCCTTAAAAATCCGGATCCCCGCACGCCCGGTGGCATCCAGCTGAACCAGCGCTGAAAAATCCGGATTTTCATTAATCATGGCTTCTATATCATCCATGTACGCGGTCAGGTTTGCCGTCGAAGATCGGCAGTCAGCGACCTCTATCTCCGGATATTTCTCCGTAAGCCGATCGATCAGTCCATCCTGACGCAGCTGCAATCCTGCCTGGGTCAGCGGGCCATTCTCAATCAGGATCTTTCCCTTCCCGCCCAGCAGTCTGGATAGTTCTTCCGCCATTGCCTGCCCCGCGGTGTAATTATCGGTTCCGATAAATTCCGCACGTTTCGACGTTTCCGCATCCGTATCAAAACAGATGACCGGGATGCCCGCGTCCACCGCCTTATCAATATACGGAGTCAGCACTTCCGAATCGCTCGGCGCGATGGCGATTCCATCGACGCCCTTCTTGATCATATCCTCCAGAATAATTGCCTGGTCCTCCGCGCTGAACTTTGCTGTCGCTTCCATAATCAGTTCGATCCCGGCCTTGGAAGCAGCCGCTTCTTCCTGCGCCCCTTTACTGATGTCGGTAAAAAAATCTGTCGTACCCGGAAAGATCACGCCAAATGTATATTCATCAGCCTCTGCCGCGTATCCTTCCAACGACACCGCCGTTATCAGCACGCAGCTTAAGGCAATTGCTTCAAGCATCCGTTTTGTCGTTTTTCCCTTCATTTCTTCTTCTCCCTGTTTGCCACCCTTGTCTAATTTGAATGAAATATCATCCGCATGCAGCATAATTTTAACACATATGACAGGGATTAAGATATATAGAAATTAAGTGACTGATCCGGCAACGTTTAATTTAGCGGATGACACGTATCAGAAACTTTTCCCGGCACCGGTTCTGTTGCTTGCCTTTCAGATAATATCCTCCGTCAGAGGTGTCGCATGAAATTGTGTTTTCTTTCCCGGAAAATCACATACGGTCACGATGTCATGCTCGCAGCCATACTTGTTTGACGTCCGCTGCCTGCCGTTGTGAGAAACTGGCAGTCCGGTCTGTTTGATGTGAATTCTGAAAATCTTTTGCTAAATCAAAAAAAGGAAACGACAGGCAATACACCTTCCGGCTTGCCTGATCGTTTCCTTTTTTCTACCTGCCCCCCGGACAAGTGGTAAAGTTTTGATAAAGATAATAGTCTTAAAAAGCCTGCAAGCGCCTTACTTTAGGGAAGTAGTATCCGACTCCCCATTTGGTATGGACATATCTCGGTTCGCTTGGGTTTTCCTCAATTTTTTCTCTCAGACGGCGGATGTGAACGTCCACGGTTCTCACGTCGCCCGGATCCGGCGATTCGTAGCCCCATACCAGATTCAGGAGGTTCTCTCTTGAATATACCTTGTTCGGGTTGGTTACAAGCAGCTCCAGAAGATCGAATTCCTTCGCCGTAAGGTTGACATCCTTACCGGAAATAGTTACGCGGCGGCCGTCTACGTCCATGCGCAGATCACCGGCTTCGATAACTTTTCCGCTTTCCTGGGGCTGTGATCTGGTCCCTGTCCGTCGCATGATCGCCTTAATTCTGGCTTTTACCTCGAGAATATTGAATGGCTTGGTGATATAATCGTCGGCTCCGTAGTCAAGCCCCATAATCTTGTCCATGTCCTCGCCTTTGGCTGTGAGCATAATGATCGGGACATCCGAAAACTCGCGGATCTGCTGGCAGACCGTCAGCCCGTCCATCTTTGGAAGCATAAGATCAAGCAGAATAATATCGTATTCGTTCGTCTTCGCTTTCTCGAGAGCTTCCTCACCATCGTAGGCTGTATCCACCTCCATATCATCCTGTTCCAGGCTGAAACGGATACCCTTGACAATCAGTTTCTCATCATCTACCACAAGTACTCTCTTTGGCATTCTATTGCTCCTTTATGTTTGGCATGCCTTTAATTCACGCAGATCCGGTCCTTCAGGCTGGCGTAGATCGATCCCTTGATGCCGGGCACCAGCATGATATCCTCCGGTGCAGAAAAGTTTCCGTGCGCCGTGCGGTATTCAATAATCGCCTTCGCGCGCGTTTCCCCGATTCCGGAAAGTGTCATCAATTCCTCCCGCCCGGCGGTATTGATGTTGACTTTTCCTCCGCCGTTCGCCGGGTCCCCGGGAGTGTCTGCATCGGCGGTTCCTTCCGCCGCCTGCCCCTGCGCCTCCATCTTAGCGGTTTCTTCCAGCGTGTAGATGACAAGCTTTTCTCCGTCATTTACAACCCTGGCCAGATTGCACCATTCCCGGTCTGCACCGGATGCAAATCCGCCGGCGTACATAACCGCGTCTTCGGCTCTGCTTCCCGCCGGAAGCTGATAAACCCCCGGTTTCAGGACGGCTCCGCATACAAATACGGAAATTTTCTTTTCCGTCTGTTTTTCCACGGCCGCCGCACCATCCGACCGATCTCCGGCCGGGACCGCTCTGCTTTTTCCCTCTGTTTCCGTACCTCTGCTTTCCGTCACGCGCTCAAGCACAATTTCCCGGCGGCCGCAGGCACACTGGCTGAAGAAAATAAAGGCTATAAGAAATATATACAGCGTCTTTTTTACGTACAAACAACTCCTCTGACTTTCTTCTGTCAGAATTCCCCGTTATGCCTGTACTAAAATGTAATTTTAACAAAATTGAAACATTTCTTCAACTGGATTTGCGTGAAGAATAATCACGAAATCCGGAGGGAAAATGGTGCTTTCTTTCCTTATCTTGCCCAGTGGAAAGACCGGCTGACGGATATTTTTCCTTATCTTGCCCAGTGGAAGGCCCGGCTGACGGCTTTCTTCCACCCTGCCCACAGGTCAGAGCGCTCCTCCGGCGACATGGAAGGTGCAAACCGTCTTTGAAGGGCCCAGTTTTTCCTGATTTCTTCCCTGTTCCTCCAGTAGCCGGCGGCAAGTCCTGCCAGGTACGCCGCTCCCAGCGCGGTTGTCTCAATGCATTCCGGGCGAAGAACATTGCAATTGAGAATATCCGCCTGAAACTGCATAAGGAAGTTGTTGGCGCTTGCACCGCCATCCACCTTCAGTTCATTCAGGCGGATTCCGGCGTCGGCCTCCATAGCCTTCAGCACCTCCCCGGTCTGGTAATCGAGGGACTCCAGTGTCGCCCTGACAAGATGGTTCCTGCCGACACCGCGGGTCAGACCGACAATAACACCGCGGGCATACTGATCCCAGTAGGGGGCTCCCAGACCGGTAAAGGCAGGTACCACGTAGACGCCGTTGGTATCCGGCACCGCCAGGCTCAGCTCCTCCGTCTCGGCTGCTGTTTTAATAAGGCCCAGTTCATCTCTCAGCCACTGAATAGCCGCACCGGCGACGAAAACACTTCCTTCCAGCGCGTAGCTGACCGGTTCTCCGTTCAGACTGGCGGCGATGGTTGTCAAAAGCCCGTTCTCCGAGACTACAGGTTTGTTTCCGGTATTCATCAGAAGGAAGCAGCCGGTGCCATAGGTGTTCTTCGCATCACCGGCGTTAAAACAGCACTGGCCGAAGAGCGCCGCCTGCTGATCGCCGGCAGCTCCGGCAATAGGAATACCGTCGCCGATCGGGCAGTTTTTTGTATATCCGAAAATGCCGCTCGAGGGTTTCACCTCCGGCAGCATCTGTCTGGGAACGGACAGTCTGTCCAGTATTTCATCACACCATTCCAGCTTGTGGATATCAAACATCATGGTCCGGGACGCATTCGTGTAGTCTGTCGCATGAACCTCACCTCCGGTCAGGTTCCAGATCAGCCAGGAATCCACCGTACCGAAAAGAAGCTGTCCTTTTTCCGCCTTCTCACGGGCTCCCGGCACATTATCCAGAATCCATTTCAGCTTGGTTCCGGAGAAATAGGCATCCGGAATGAGCCCGGTGTGCTTCCGGATATTTTCACCGAAGCCCTCCGCTTTCAATATATCGACGATCGGCGCCGTTCGCCGGCACTGCCATACGATGGCGTTATATACCGGCTTTCCGGTATTTTTATCCCACACAATGGTCGTCTCACGCTGATTTGTGATACCGACAGCCGCAATGTCCGGGGCGGACGCGCCGATGCGGCTCATCGCCTCCGCGGCGACCGCAATCTGGCTTGACCAGATGTCCATCGGATTGTGTTCCACCCAGCCCGGTTTTGGATAAATCTGCTTAAATTCCTGCTGCGCCATGCTGCATATACTGCCGGCCTGATTGAAAAGAATGCAGCGGGAACTGGTGGTTCCCTGATCCAGTGCCATGATATATTTTTCTGACATAGAAAATCCCCCTGCGAAATAGTTTTTGCAGGTTTATTATACCGCAGAAACCACCGCAGAGGGAATGTATTCTGAAGATGCAGCCGTTATGCATCGAACGCTTTTTCCAGCCGCACCGCCATCTCATCAATATCTTCTCTGGTAATGACGAGCGGCGGCACCAGACGAAGGACATTGGTTCCGGCTGTCAGTATGATAAGCCCCTGGTTCAGTGCGCCCGTTACGATGCCGCCAACCGGCCGGTCCCTGACAACCAGTCCCTGCATCAGTCCCATGCCGCGGCGTTTCTCCAGAAAGTCATACCGTTCCGTAAGCTCATCGAGTTTCCTTTCAAAGTAAGGAGTAATTTCCTTTACATGATCGATAATTTTTTGCTTCTCAAACAGATCGAAAACCGTCGATACGGCACGTGCGGCCAGTGGGTTGCCTCCATATGTACTGCCGTGATCTCCGGGGACCAGAGACGACCGTGCCACTTTTTCGCTGAGCACGAAGGCCCCCACCGGGACCCCGCAGCCAAGAGCCTTGGCGCTTGTCATGATATCCGGCCGGACGCCGTACTGCTGGTAGGCAAAGTAGCTTCCGGTCCTTCCCATGCCGCACTGAATCTCGTCGAGAATCAGCAGAATATCCTTTTCATCACACAGGGCACGAACCTGTTTCAGAAACTCAGGATCCGCCGGATAGATACCGCCTTCTCCCTGCACGGTTTCCATAAGAATGGCGCACGTTTTGTCCGTTACTTCAGATCGAATACTGTCGATATCATTGAAATCGGCAAATTTTACGCCGCCCATCAGCGGGCGGAACGGTTCCTGATAATGTTCATTTCCCGTCACGGAAAGCGATCCGATGCTGCGGCCATGGAAAGAATTTCTCATCGCTATGATTTCATGGTCTGCTGTGCCGTCGCGCAGATACGCATATTTCCGGGCTGCCTTGATGGCTCCTTCGATGGCTTCCGTTCCGCTGTTGGTAAAGAACACCCTGGAAAGACCGCTGTGAGACGCCAGTTTTTCCGCCGCGCCCATCAGCGGAATATTGTAATAAAGATTGGATGTGTGAATCAGCTGATCAATCTGATCCTTCAGGGCATCATTATATTCCCTGTTCCCGTAGCCCAGCGCAAACACCGCAATGCCCGCTCCGAAATCCAGATACTCTTTTCCGTCTGCATCCTCCAGATACACCCCTTTCCCTGACTTTAAGACGACCGGGTTCCGGTTATAGGTATGCAGAACGACTTTTTCGGTGCGTTCTATAATCTCCCTGCTGTCCATAATTACCTCCCGTTTCACTGCCTGCGCTCTTACCGGGCGCTGAAATATTTCTCTTCGTGGTCACCGATGATGGCGGTGCCGATACCTTTATCCGTGTAAAACTCGAGAAGAAGCGCATGCGGCGTACGGCCGTCGAGAATATGAACCCTCCCGACGCCCTTTTCTATCGCTTCAATGCAGCTGTTCAGCTTCGGAAGCATACCGCCTCCCGCGTGGCCGGAGGCGGTAAAAGCCTTCGCCTCGCCAACCGTCATCTCGCTGATCAGCGTGGTCCGGTCGTCCGGGTCCGCATACACGCCTTCGATATCACTGAGAAATACAAGTTTGGATGCCTTCATGGCAGTGGCAATGGCGCAGGCGGCATCATCTGCATTGACATTGTAGGAATTGCAGTCCGGATCTGATCCGACCGGGCAGACCACCGGAACAAAGTCATTGTCCAGCAATGTACTCAAAATGCCGGTATTGACCTGTGTCACCTCTCCGACATAGCCAATGTCCTTTCCTCCGGACAGCTTCTTTTTTACCTGGAGCAGTGTTCCATCCTTGCCGCTGATGCCGACCGCCTTCACGCCTGTTTTTTCCATCATGGAAACAAGTCCTTTGTTCACCTTATTTAAAACCATCTCGGCGACATCCATGGTCTCCCTGTCCGTCACGCGAAGCCCGTTCACGAATTCCGTTTCCAGTCCAAGCTTATTTACCATACCGGTGATCGCCTTTCCCCCGCCGTGAACAATGATCGGGCGGAAGCCCACCAGCTTCAAAAGTGCCACATCCTTAATTACGCTTTTTTTAAGCTCATCGTCCGTCATGGCACTTCCGCCGTATTTTACAATAATGGTTTTTCCGCGGAAATGCTGTATATAGGGCAGTGCCTCAATCAGAACATTTGCCTTCTGCAGCAGAACTTCCTTTGAGTCTGAATTCATACCTGTATCTCCTTCTGATCTGTTGTCCGTCATGACCGGTAGTCCGCGTTGATACTGATGTATCCGTGCGTGAGATCACACCCCCAGGCGGTGGCGCTCTCCTGTCCCATCTTTATATCCGCTGTCACGGTTATTTCTTTCTCCGACAGGATCCTGGTCGCCTCCTCCTCGCTGTATCCGGTATCCACGCCGTCCCCGATGATTTTGATTTTTCCGGCTGCGCTTTCAAAATACAGATCTACCTTTTCCGGGTCGAAGGAAGCTCCGGAATAGCCCATCGCACACAGCACACGGCCCCAGTTGGCATCATGCCCGGCAATCGCCGTCTTTACCAGATTGGACGTGATGATGGATTTTGCCAGAACCTTCGCCTGCGCGCGGCTTTCTGCCCCGATCACCTTCGCCTCCAAAAGTGCCGTTGCGCCTTCCCCGTCCGCAGCCATATGTCTGGCAAGCCACCTGGTGACAAAATCCAGGCCTTCGCAAAAAGCCAGAAAATCACTGTCCTCCTCCGTGATTTCACTGTTTCCGGCCAGACCGTTCGCCAGCAGGATACAGGTATCGTTGGTCGATGTATCCCCGTCCACAGAAATCATATTGAAGGATTCTTCCACAGAAGCGCTCAGCGCCTTCTGCAGCATCGGCTGAGAGACAGCCGCGTCCGTCGTGATAAATGCGAGCATCGTGCACATTTTCGGATGGATCATGCCGGCGCCCTTGCTCATGCCGCCGATCGTGATCTTCCTGCCGCCGAGTGTAAGATTCACGGCGATTTCTTTCTTTTTCGTATCGGTCGTCATAATGGCGGTGGCCGCTGCTGTTCCTGCTGCCTCTGAATCAGAAAGCAGCGGAACCATATCACGGATTCCCTTTTTCATAATGTCCACCGGAAGCTGACGCCCGATGACACCTGTGGATGCCGTCAGAATATAATCCGAAGGTATTCCCAGCGCCAGCCCCGCCTCCCCGGCAATCTGGCGGCAGGCGCGAATGCCTTCCTCTCCGGTGCAGGCATTGGCAATGCCGCTGTTCATAACGCATGCCTGAGCGATCCCTTTTTCATGAACAATGCGCCTGTCCCAGAGGACGGGAGCTGCCTTGACAATATTGGTAGTAAATGTGCCGGCTGCCCGGCACGGCACAGATGAATACAGCATGGCCATATCCCGGCCGCTTTTTTTGATGCCCGACGCGAT
>ONLK01000057.1 GCA_900318615.1 uncultured Eubacteriales bacterium | reverse complement strand
TCCTACACAGAAAATACGGAGACCTCTTCTTCGGATAACGGGGATACTTCCTACACCGGTACTTCTTCCGCCGATTATTCCTTTGACGGTTCCGGTTATTCAAGCGCGCAGGAAGCAGCCAATGCCGCTTATCAGGTTTATCTGAATGCACAGGCCGCAGCTGATGCTGCTGTTGCCAATGGCGCAGGTTCGGATGAGATTAATTCGACGGCCGCTGCCGCAACCGCGGCGTACAGCACCTTCCTTCAGTATCAGAACGCAGCCGATGCGGAAGCGGCAAATACTCCAGCCGGCACTGTATCCGACACTTCCGGCAGCGATAGCGCCCCGGCTCAGACAACCGGCACCGATACGTATACAGACAGCACAGAGGCCGATACCCAGACCGATACCTCTTCCGATAACACAGAACAGACAGAAGCTCCGGCCGAAGATACGTCCGGTTCCGGCAGTTCGGCAGCTTCTTCTGATCTGAATCTGCTGGCAGCCGTTATTTACTGCGAGGCAGGGAACCAGCCTTACGAAGGGATGGTCGCCGTAGGCGCGGTCGTTATGAACCGTGTTTACTCCTCTTCCTTCCCGAATTCAATAAGCGAAGTACTTTATCAGGGTGGACAGTTTACAACCGCAGGAATGCTTGAAGGAGTTCTTGCAAATGGCAGCGTACCTTCATCATGCTACAGCGCTGCGCAAGACGCACTGAACGGATCGGATCCGACAGGCGGCTGCCTCTACTTCAACACAAGCCACGGTTCAGGAGTTCACATCGGAGCCCACTGGTTCTACTAATGGCTTCATCGTCTGAGTAAAGTTATTTCATAATGTAATTCCAAAAAAGAAATCCCGCACAGCTCCCCTCTGTGCGGGATTTCTTTTTTTCAATTCACTTCAATAAGCATCCCCGCTGCGGCAGGCTTTATAACTACTGCAGCCTTCATCGCTGCGGCAGCCTTCATCACTGCGGCAGGTTTCATTGCTGCGGCAGGCTTCATCATTACTGCAAGCTTCATTATTAGCGCAGACTTCACTTCATCAGCTTCTGCATGACAAAAGCGTATATTTCCTGGCTTTGTTTTTTCCACTGACCGCAGATGGCCTTTGCCTGGGAAAGTTCCGGGACCGTAAGCGTCAGATCAATCAGCATGGTTTCCTTTTCCCGGACATAACAGCGGACCGTATAGTCGCCGCTGGTATTCCGGTAGCAGTCGGCCTGGACGGAATTTTCATTTCTCATCTTCAGCTCATTCGCTTCCAGATACTGATCAATGTCCGAGCGGATTTCCCGGTTGATATTCCCCGTGAACATCCGGATGGTTTTTTCGCCTTCCGGTGTCAGCGTATAGTAGGATACGTTGTGGATCACCTCGGCGTGAATCAGGGACGAATCAATCAGTTCGGACAGGCACACCTGCAGTGTGAAATAATCGGTATATCCCTTTTCCAGAATAAAGTCGGAAATCTGGGAGAAGCTGAGCGAAAAGTCAACCTTATTGAGCATATAAAGAAGCATCAGCTTGTATAGCAGTTTGTTTTTTTCATCCATTGGATTCCCTCCGGGCAGGCAGACTGCCATCTCCATTCGCTCCCGCATATCGTCTGCCCTGATACGCTCCGCATTCTTTCATGCGATGATGTAAGGTATTCAGAACCGTTCGTTTCCTGCTGCTCCACTCAGGAGCAATCAAAAGATCCTTAGGCCCGTCGCCCGTCAGCCGGTGAATGACCATGTCCGGCCGGAGCATTTCAAGACATTCTATCACAAGATCAATATATTCGTCCATGTCTAAAGGTGCAAATGCCGGAAGTGACGAACTTCTTTCCATTCCCTTCGTCTGAAAATAATAACGGGCAAGATCGGTATTCTTCAGCACATGCAAAAGCTGCAGCTTGATCCCCTGCACATCCTGCCTGTTCAGATACTCCATGGTCTCGAACACCCGCTTTTTGTTTTCGCCGCACTCTCCCGGAAGGCCGAGGATGGTGTGCACAATCACTTCCAATTGCCGGCTTCGAAGCGCACTGACTGCCTGTTCAAAGACAGAAAGATCATATCCCCGACGGATAAAACGGGCGGTATCCTCATGCATGGTCTGGAGCCCAAGCTCCACCCACACCGGTTTGATCTGATTCAATTCCGCCAGCAGATCAAGGCATTCCTCCGGCAGGCAGTCCGGGCGTGTCGCCACGGACAGCACCGCTGTTTCCGGCTGCTCTATGGCCTGTGTGAAGATTTTTCGAAGGTAATCCACCGGTGCATAGGTTGCCGTGTACGCCTGAAAATAAGCAATGTACAGACTTGCCGGGCGTTTGGACGAAAGCAGTTTTTTCTGCTCTTCCATCTGCCGGGGAACGGAAAGGGCTGCCCGGCCGGCAAAATCTCCGGACCCGCCCTCCGAGCAGAAAATGCACCCGCCCGTGCCCACGGTTCCATCGCGGTTCGGGCAGGTAGTCCCGCCGTTCAGCGCCAGCCGGTATACCTTCTGCCCGAAGCGTTTTTTTAATTCCCAGTCAAGCGAATGGTAAGGTTTATCTCCCCAGAGATTCATACTGTCTTTCTCCGACTTCGTTTTTGCTGATCCGCCCTTGAAGCGTGTTCCTGTTTCTTCACCTGAAACCGATCCTTATAGCGGTATAATGCCTTCCGGTTCGTGAACTGGCGGAAGGTCCGTATGCTTCGACTTACGTGCCACCGCACCGCTGGCGGAAAAACCTTGTATGCTTCCTCTTACGTGCCACCGCGCCGCTGGCGGAAGGCCTCGTACAGGAGAAGGGATGCGGCGACGGACGCATTCAGTGATTCAAGCTGTCCGCACATAGGAATACGGATACGCGCGTCCGCCAGCCCGGCTGTCTGCTCCGTAAGCCCCCGGCTTTCGTTTCCAACCAGAAACACAGAACCCCGGCGGTAGTCCTCCCGGTCATACTCGACGCTCCCGCTCAGGTAAGCGGCGTACAGCCGGATACCCTGCTGCCGGAATTCTTTCAGTGCTGCGTCTAAATTGTCCGCATACACGAACGGAACACGGTAGATCGTCCCCATGGTGGACCGGATCACCTTGGGATTATAGATATCAACACAGCCGCGGGAAAGCAGCACACCGGTTGCCCCGGCTCCCTCCGCTGTGCGCAGGATGGTTCCGAGATTTCCGGGATCCTGGAGATTTTCCAGCGCCATCACCAGCGGCGGGCATGTTCCGTCCCCCATCAGATCCATCTGCTTATAATGATACTGGCGGACCAGGCAGATAACGCCCTGCGGTGTCCGGGTATCGCACATAGCTGAAAATACGCGGTCCGCCACAATTTCACAGGAAGGCACCCGCTGAATAAGATCCGTATCCCGATATGTATTGTAAAAGCTTTCAGACACAAAAACTTCGGCAAGGTGCGAAAGCGGCACCTCGCCGAACATCTTCACGCCCTCCACCAGAAAAACATCCCGGGCGGAGCGCTCTTTAGATTTATTTTTCAGCGCGATCACACTGCGGACCCGCGCATTGGAAAGACTGGTAATCAATGGAACCAAACTCCTTAAATGCTAAGCGCCTTGCTGACGCGAACCATATCCTCCGGCAGGTGCTTCTGCATCGCCAGTGCTTCCGAAATATCGAAATCCACATACTCTCCGTGATAGAATCCGACCACGCGGTTTGTCTTGCCGTCTGCCAGCAGATCCGCCGCGTAAGCACCCATCATGGAGCCGAATACACGGTCCCGGCAGGTCGGGCTGCCGCCGCGCTGCATGTGGCCCAGAATCGTTGCTCTGGTTTCCACACCGGTGGCAGCTTCAATACGGCGCGCCATGGAGCTTGAATGGCCGATGCCTTCCGCGTTGATGATGATGTGATGGCGTTTCCCTCTCTTGCGGCAGTCGATGATGTTGTTGATCAGCTTCTGTTCATCGTAATCGTAGGTTTCCGGGAGCAGAATATCCTCGGATCCGTTGGCAATACCGCACCACAAAGCGATGTATCCGGCGTTTCTTCCCATAACCTCAATAATGGAGCAGCGCTCATGGGACGTTGAGGTATCCCGTACCTTATCAATGGCTTCCATCGCCGTGTTGATCGCCGTATCGAAACCGATGGTGTAATCGGTGCAGGCAATATCCAGATCAATGGTTCCCGGAACGCCTACCGTATTAATTCCCTGCTCGGAAAGCTTTTCGGCTCCGGCAAAGGATCCGTCTCCGCCGATCACAACCAGGCCTTCAATGCCGTGCCTGCGGCAGACATCCGCCGCGGCCTTCTGTCCGTCCGGCGTACGCATCTGGGCACAGCGCGCCGTATAAAGGATAGTGCCTCCGCGGGATATAGTATCAGAAACGCTGCGCGCATCCATGTCAACGAACTCTTCGTTAAGCAGGCCTTTGTAGCCCTGATAGATGCCCTTAACCTTCATGCCGCGATTGATTCCTTCCCGCACTACGGCACGGATTGCCGCATTCATGCCCGGCGCATCGCCGCCGCTTGTCAGGACACCGATCGTTTTGATTTTAGGTTCTGCTGCCATATTCATTACCTCCGGAGTGTGTCTTTTCCCCGCAATCCGGCGCGATTACTCCGTAATCGGCCTCCTTGCTCATATCTGTTGTCGTCGCTAATGCGTGCCCGGCACCGCATGCGAGCATGCGGCCGTCCCCGCATTGCGACTGGACTTATGCAATATTTTAATTCATTTCTGTTTTATTGTAAACTCACCAGCTTCTGGAGTTTAAAATTTTACATTTTGCATATGTTATTTTCACGTTTTCCTGGCCGAATGTCTGGCGCATCCGGTCGAGGATCTGATCGGTGAGTGTAAGCAGGCTGCGATCGCCCAGGCGCTTGACTGCCTTTTTATCGCGGATGTAGATATTGATCCGGTCCTGCCGTGCCGGTATACCCGCTGCCGCTGCTGCTGCGCTTCCTTCGATTATGAATTGCTGCATCTGACCGGCCCGGGAGAGATAATCCTCCATCGAGGCAAACTGTACCCACACTTCTCTGGGGACCTGATCAAACGTCACAACCCGGTCACAGCTTAGCTTGCTGGCACTTTCATCCTCCGCCATCACGCGGCCGCTGATCAGTACCTTCGCGTCCTCCGTCACGAGCTTTCCGAATTTTTCAAAGCTTTGCGGGAAAACCAGCACCTCCACGGAGCCCGTCATATCCTCCAGCATCAGCGTACACATGGGACTGTTCGTCTTTTTTGTGAAACGGTTCACCCGATTCGTTACAATGCCGCCGATCACAGCCTGCGCGCGGTCTTCTACATGGGCGCTCCGGCTCTCCTCATCCCAGGCAAAATCCGTGGAACGGTTCGTAACATTCTTTTCCAGAAGATCAGTATAATCTTCCAGCGGATGGCCGGAGATATAAATGCCCAGCACTTCCTTTTCAAAGGCGAGCAGCTGTTCTTTCGGATACTCACCGCAGTCCGGCATGCGGATTGAAAACTCCTTCTTCTCCTCCGGCGCCATAAAATCAAACAGCGACATCTGTCCCGACATGGAAGATTTATGTTCCCTGGCTGCATTGTCCATCACCTGCTGATAAACCATCATCATCTGGCGGCGGGTGGCGCCGAAGCAGTCAAATGCCCCGGCTTTGATAAAGTTTTCAACAGCCCGCTTGTTTACATCCGTGCCGGCCATACGCTCCGCGAAATTCCTAAGATCCGCAAATTTCCCGTTCCGGCGCCGCTCCCCGACGATGGCGTCAATCACCGGCCGGCCGACATTCTTAATGGCATTCAGGCCATACACGATGGCCCCGTCCTTCACCGAAAACCAGGACAGACCTTCGTTAATATCCGGCGGCTGTATTGCGATTTTCATCTGCCTGCAATCCTGAATATACTCCGCAATCTTGCCGGAATCATCAAGGACACTCGTCATCAGCGCAGCCATAAATTCCTGCGGATAATGATATTTCAGCCAGGCCGTCTGGTAGGCAACCACTGCATAGCAGGCGGCATGACTTTTGTTAAACGCGTATTTCGCAAAATCCGCCATCTCATCGTAAATTTCGTTTGCCGTCCTTTCACTGATCCCATTCGCCTGACAGCCGGGTACCCCGGCTTCTTTATTTCCGTACACAAAGTTCTGGCGTTCCTCCGCCATCACCTTTGCTTTTTTCTTGGACATGGCGCGGCGTACCAGATCGGCGCGGCCGAGGGTATAGCCGGCCAGCTCCTGCACGATCTGCATAACCTGTTCCTGGTAGACAATACAGCCGTAGGTCGGCCTTAGAATCGGCTCCAGCTGCGGCGTTTTGCAGGTAATGGTTTCCGGATGGTTTTTGCCGCGGATATAGCGCGGTATGTAATCCATCGGGCCCGGGCGGTACAGGGATATCCCGGCGATCAGATCCTCGAGACTGGCCGGCTTCAGCTGCTTCATGAAGCTTTTCATGCCTCCGGATTCCAGCTGAAACACCCCGTCCGTACGGCCGGTCCAGAGGGAACGGTAAACCTCCGGCTCATCATAGCTTATGTTATCGACATCAATCCGAACGCTGTGGTTCTTCTGCGCCATTTCCACGGCATCCTGGATGACGGTCAGGTTGCGCAGCCCCAGAAAGTCCATTTTCAGAAGGCCCAGTTCCTCCAGCGTGGTCATGGTGTACTGTGTCGTTATAAATCCATCGGAGGAACGGGACAGCGGCACAAACTCATCCACCGGCCGGGAACAGATGACAACGCCCGCAGCGTGCATAGAAGTATGCCTCGGCAGACCTTCCAGCCGCCGGCACATATCAATCAGCTTGTGGATCTGCTCATCCGTCTGGTACAGCGTGCGAAATTCCGGGTTCTCCTCCAGTGCCTTATCCAGCGTAATATTCAGTTCCGCCGGCACCATCTTGGCCACCGTATCGCACAGGGAGTACGGCAGATCCATGACACGGCCCACATCGCGGATAACACCGCGGGCGGCCAGCGTACCGAAGGTAACAATCTGCGCCACACAGTCCTTGCCGTACCTGGCCGTCACATACTCAATGACCTGCTGCCGCCCCTCCGGTGCAAAATCCACGTCGATATCGGGCATCGATACGCGTTCCGGATTCAGGAAACGCTCAAACAGCAGATTGTAGCGGATCGGATCGAGCTTTGTGATGCCCAGCGAATAGGCCACAATACTGCCTGCCGCCGACCCGCGGCCAGGACCGACCCCGATCCCGTGAGAGCGTGCGTAGTGGACATAATCCCAGACAATCAGGAAATATTCCACGAACCCCATGTTTCGGATCGTATTCAGCTCATACCCGAGACGCTGTTCAATCTCCGCAGTGACCGTTTCATAGCGCTGCTTTATTCCCTCGCGGCAAAGCTTATTCAGGTACTCCCACGCGTTCATGCCGTCCGGACATTCATAATGAGGAATCTTGTAATGGCCGAATTCTATCTCAACATGGCAGCGGTGGGCAATTTTATACGTATTCTCCAGTGCCTGCGGGGCGTAGGGAAACAGTGCCGCCATCTCTTCCGGCGACTTAACATAATACTGTCCCCCCTCATAGCGCAGCCGGTCCTCATCCGCCAGCTTTTTCCCGGTCTGCAGGCACAGCAGGATGTCGTGAGCCCCGGCATCCTCCGCGTACGTATAATGGCAGTCATTCGTGCATACCAGCCCGATTCCCGTATCGCGGCTAAGTTTCATGATCAGCGGATTGATCCTCTTCTGATCCGCCAGTCCGTGGTCCTGAAGTTCCAGGAAAAAGTTTCCTTCTCCGAAAATGTCCCGGTACTGAAGTGCCGCATTCTTCGCTTCCTCATAAAATCCGCGGGCCAGATCTTTCTGAACCTCTCCGGCCAGGCAGGCGCTGGTGCAGATAATCCCCTCGTGGTATTTGCGCAGTACTTCTTTATCCACGCGCGGTTTGTAATAATATCCCTCGGTAAATCCAATCGAAACAATTTTCATCAGGTTCTGATAGCCCTGATTGTTTTCTGCCAGCAGAATCAGATGATAGTAGCGGTCGTTCTCTGCTCCTCTTCCTGACTCGCGGTCAAACCGGGAGCCGGGAGCAACATAGACTTCGCAGCCGATGACCGGATTGATGCCCGCGCTTTTACATTCCCTGTAAAAATCGATAACACCGTACATCACACCATGGTCCGTGATGGCTGCGCTGTCCATACCAAGTTCTTTGACTCTCGCTACATATTCCTTTATTTTATTGGAACCATCCAGCAGCGAGTATTCCGTGTGGGTATGGAGATGCACAAAATGCTTTGCACCCGTCTCTTCCGGCGCCCCTTCCGTCGACGGACCCCGGTTCTGCGGGGACGCTGCTGCGCCGTCCGGATTCGGTTTTTCCCTTTGTTTATCTGTATTGTTTTCCATTCGCGTCTCCCTTTCTCTTTCTCATAAGTATAAACGAAATGGAGAAAAAAATACAGAGCAGAGACGGCCGGACCCCCTCCGGGGTCCGGCCGTCTCTGCTCTGTGATGATGTTTCCGTTGTTTTTTATGCCTTTTACTTATACTGTAACCAGATTATCTGCCAACCATGTAGCTGAGCAGCTTATCAACATCATCCTTCTCATAAGCTACAATCTCAAGTTCCGGGATATCGCCGTTCGAGAAGATCTTTGCCAGAGAAACATACTGTGTCAGTTTGGATTTCAGATTCAGTCTGTCTCCCTCGCCGGTTACCAGCTCAACTTTACCCTTGCAGCTGTCAACTACCTTAAAAAACTTATCAATGTCTGTAATATTATTAATCTTCATACCTTTTTTACTCCTTTCTCATTCCACGCCCCTACTATAACACACGTTTCCGCACTTTCAAGGGGGGCTGTTCATTTTCAGCGCATTGTATAGTTTGCACAAATTTAAAATATATATTTGTTCATATTTACTTGTATTTGAAAGGCTACTCCCTCTTTGTGAAGTGAACTTTTCCATTCGTTACCGTAAAAAAGAGGGATGCATTTCCTTACAGTACCTTGTTGAGAAAGTCGATGGTTCTCGGCTCTTTCGGATTGAGGATGACCTCCTGCGGAGTTCCTTCCTCTACAATATATCCTCCGTCCATAAAGATGACACGGTCGGATACCTCGCGGGCAAAGCCCATCTCATGGGTGACAATCACCATGGTCATTCCCTCCGACGCCAGATTTTTCATAACCTGCAGCACATCGCCTACCATCTCGGGGTCGAGTGCGGACGTAGGCTCATCAAAAAGCATGATATCCGGGTTCATACACAGTGCACGCGCGATGGCGACGCGCTGTTTCTGTCCGCCGGAAAGCTGAGAAACATAGGAATCGGCTTTTTCTTTCAATCCTACCAGATCCAGCATTTTCAACGCATTTTCTCTGGCTTTCTGCTTGTCTGCCTTTTTCAGCTGCACCGGCGCCAGCATCATATTTTCGATGACATTCATGTTATTAAACAGATTAAAATGCTGAAATACCATTCCGATATTTTCCCGCACCTTGTTGATGTCTGTCTTCTTGTCATTGATATTGACGCCTTTTACCAGGATTTTCCCGCTGACAGGCTCTTCCAGACGGTTCAGACAGCGCAGCATTGTTGACTTGCCGGAACCGGAAGGTCCGATGACAACCACTACCTCGCCCTTGTGCACATCAAGATTGATATCCTTCAAAACTTCCAGACTCCCGAAGCTTTTCTTCAGATGCTCCACATGGATCATTACATTGTTATAGTCAATTCTCTGACTGCTCTCTCCTGCCATGGTTTTTCTCCTTTACCTTTTCTCCAGTCCGCGGCTCTTGTTCATTTTCTTTTCAACAATCTTTGCCACCCGGGAGAGCGCGAGAATAATGATCAGGTACATGATAGCGACAACGCCCCACGTCTGGAAGGACATGAACGTATTGGCCACAACGTTTTTGGCTGTGTTAACCAGTTCCGGGAAACCGATTACAGAAAGGATCGATGTATCCTTCAGAGTGATGATGAACTGATTGATGATACTGGGAATCATGGTACGGATTGCCTGGGGCAGAACAACCTTTCGCATGGCCTTCCCGTAGGGAAGCCCCAGGGAACGCGCGGCCTCCATCTGGCCGGGATCTACGGATTCGATACCGCCCCGGATAATTTCCGCCATATAAGCGCCGCAGTTCAGGGACAGACAGATGACACCTGCCTGAAGGGCTGTCAGCGTGACCTGCAGGCCAAGCATATTATTCATGAAGTACGGCACACCAAAATAAACAAAATAAGCCAGAACAATCATCGGGACGCCGCGGACAATATTGACAAATACCAGCGCAATTATATTCAGGACCTTGTTTCTGACAACGCTCATCAATCCGACGAGCACACCGATGATACTGGCAAAGAACAGACTCAGCAGCGCCAGCAGCAGTGTCTGCCCCATGGCCCTCAGCAGAAGTCCGCCGTACTTTGAAATAATAAGTCCCATAATATCCTCTCTTCTATCTCAACCTACACTGAAAAATTATAAGCTCTTTATGCATATTATGATTACAGTGTCAAAAGTCCGCCGCCACGCATGCTTGCATGCGAGTGGTGGCAGGACTTATTGACACGCCC
>ONLK01000056.1 GCA_900318615.1 uncultured Eubacteriales bacterium | reverse complement strand
AGGAATCGGATACGTAATAGTCCTGAAACCATTATAACAACTTGTGACCGTATGTTGCGGACAATTTTATATCGATTCAGGATTTCTTTCTGAAAAATCACTCGAACTGAAAATGCCGAATCACTCGAATCGAGCTATTTGTAGGATTTAAATACGCTGGGCTTTCTGTTTGAAGCTTTGTGCGAACGGGACCTAAAAATTTATGCGGAAGCACAGCTGCTCTTTTCCTGATCATTCATGGGCTGAAACAAATCCCCATGATATTGTTCCCCTATGCAACGGGAGATTTTCATTCTGGGACTGGCGAATTCCATTACACGGATAAAGATGGGAAAGAAAAAATCTTATATCACAATGGTTATGTGAACTATACTGCAGCCATGAAGCAGATTATGGAGAAGGCAGGTATTCAGGATGCAGATACGGTTCTGGTGACAGGCTACAGCGCCGGCTGTCTGGGTTCCTTTTCAGCCCCGGAACAAATCTGTTGCTGAATGGCTGCTGGACGCGATCAATGGTGACTTGAAGGATTATGGGACAGATCTGGTAAAGAAGAAATATTGAATCGATATGGCAGTGAGAACCCAGGCGCGAATGCTTGTGTATGCTAAAGAAGCAGACAGGAAAAGATAGACATTCTGACGTGCTATGGTGACGGAATCTGTGCTATACTGTCAGTTCAATCTGGTTGCCTTCGTAATCGAGGATGCATGATTCATAATAACCGTCTCCGGTGGTGCGCGGGCCGTTGTTTGCCGATAAGCAATTTCCAGAAGAGTTAACGTGCGGTTTTAGCGACGCAAGCTATTTCGACAGATGCTTCCGGAAAAAGTACGGCGTGGCACCGTCTGAATATAATCAGTCCTATGCTTTTTTTACAGATAAGAGATTATAAACCGGTGTTTTAACAATTTTTAAGAAATCATCTGAAAACTGGTCCGGGGGCGTGGGATTCTCCTGGGAAAGCCATGTCTCCACGATGGCCATAGTCGATTGAATCAGCAGCTGGACCATCGCCTCATCAGAAAAGTGATATTTATACCCATGCGTTTCGTAGTTAGCCAATCCCCATTTGGTGTAAGTTTTCAGGATAAAACTGCGCCATGCCGGATCAATGGCTGTTGTAAAGAAACAGCGGATGAGTCTTCTGTCCGTATAAAATGTTGGAATAACACTATAAGCAAAGTAATCAAATGCATTCTGCCCGGAAGAGGGATCATATTGGCTGAAGGCAGCAAAGATTTGATCGTTTGTCTGGTTGCGGAGGTATTTAACAATATCTGCACAGTTTCTATAGTGTTTCTGATAGATAGCCTGACGGGAAATTCCCGCACGCTTAGCAATTTCACACATAGAAAAGTCAGATTTTGTCGGATTTTCCAGTGCCAGATCCAGCAGCGCTTCTGCAATTTTTGTCTGCGTGTTAATTTCCAAAAGAAATATTCCTTTCTTCACCTCCGGCAACAGAACAGGTTGTGAGGTGACGGCAAAAGAGTTTGAATACCATAAGGCTCTATCTGTATCTTAGCTCAGGATGAATAAAAGAAGAAGAGCCATAATGTTTACATGGTGTCAAGCAGATGGGCAGTTGACACCATGTAAAGATTTTGCAACAGCTAAACCGTCAGAATATATAGACAATTCCCGGGGGCTTCATTACGATAACAGTGTGATGCGAAACCATTTGAACAGGGGACAGTGAACGTTGATCAAAGCAATTGGAATAATGCGGGAGGATGATGGAATGAAAACAAAAAGATTTGCCATGACGATGTGTGTATTGGTCCTTGGGATTGTTTTATCTGTATGCGTAAGTAAGGTATCCGGAGAAAGTGTTTCCAGCGAAAGTGTTTCCGGCGAAACAGAAGATGGCGGTGCAGACCTTGGCGGAACAAAGTGGCAGGATATGATTTTTTCTATGGATGGGGAAGTGTATCAGCTTCCGTTTGCCTATTCGGGGATCAAAGACACGTGGACCTTTAATCTCTCGGATTATGGCTATGACAAAGGCTATGTCCTTAATCCGGGAGACAAGGTGGTGGGAACTATTCAGCTAAAGAACAATCAGTACAGCAAGGTTCGGTGTACAGTCGGTTTTATGAATACCGGGGAAGAGGTGAAAGATATTCTTGATACAGATATCTGGTCGTTTTCTATGGACATATCTTCTGCCGATCAGTATCCTGAGGTAATGCTCCCGGAAGGGATTACGTGGGGGCATCGGAAGATGATATTATCAAAGCGTATGGGAAGCCAGAGGAAGAACCGTATGTGTCCGGTGAGCCTGGCTACACGGTATATAACTGGTTTGATGATTTTATGTATAAGATGAAGCTGACAGTATATAAGGACGGCGGTCTTAAAGGGATTACGCTCGAAAACTATGAAAACTAATCTAATACTAATGATATGAGTGTCAAAAGTACCTTTTGCCACTCATTTATGATTACGCGTGTATTGCGGACAGGAGGAGAAGAAAATGACACAGTATGTTTCGGAATATCAATCACCTCTTGGGAAAATCGTACTGGCCGCTGACGAAAACGGATTGTCCGGGTTATGGTTTGACGGACAGAAATATTTTGCCAGAGGCCTTTCTGAAGATGCCCCGGGGAAAGAAACAGATATAATAAGATCAGCGAAAGCCTGGCTGGACATTTATTTTTCCGGTCAGAAGCCGGATTTCACACCTCCGCTTCATCTGGCCGGGACAAAGTTTCAGACTGCCGTATGGGAAAGGCTGCTTCAGATTCCTTACGGAACGACCACTACCTATGGGAACATTGCAGGAGAACTTTCCGGAACCGGCGGAAATAAAACAATGTCGGCACAGGCTGTCGGCGGTGCCGTCGGCCGCAATCCGGTCAGCATCATCGTCCCCTGCCACAGAGTTGTCGGAAGCAGAGGACAGTTGACCGGATATGCCGGAGGACTGGAGAGAAAGCGCAGTCTTCTGAACTTGGAGGGAGCGGAGGAGTGGATTCACTGACCGAAAACGCTCCTGTCATAGCGGCAGACCTTCCCGAAGATCCGGAAGGAATCACGGTCGGGATGAACCGGAATCGGTTTATACTTCTGATTCAGAGAAATCAGAAACGTTCCGCTGCTGTCATTTTTCAGCTTCTTGATATACGCATTGTCATTCAGCGAAAAGATTCCAATTTCGCCGTCATCCAGCGTTTCCTGCTGGTGTACATAAACCATGTCATGATCATGGAAAACCGGCTCCATACTGTCTCCGCTGATCGTAACGGCAAAATCAGCGCCCTTTGCCTCCCCGGATGGCACTTCAATGGTTGTGTAATAATCTGAATCCAGAAAATTTCCGCATCCGGCGGATACCCTGGCGTCATAGAGCCGCATCCGGGTCATGGAAGGTTTGCCGGCAGGAGCCGCAGGATACGGTATCACCTTCGATTCCCTGGCGTAGCTGGTCGGATGGATCAGAAGATCGATATAGGAGAGCGCCTTCTGTTTTCCCTCCTCATTTAGCATAGCCAGCGGGTCATTCGGGTTGCTTCCGAAGTACTCCTCCAGGCAGTCCGGGATTCCGAGAATCCGGCATGCATGCAGGAAAACCCGCGCAGAAATCTCGTTTCTCCCGGTCTCCCAGGCGGAGACGCTTTTGGAGCTGACCTCGATGCCGTATTCCTGAAGCTTTTCTGCAAGTTCAATCTGCGACATGTGCGCTTTCTTCCGGTAGGATGTGATGATTGCGCCGATATTATCCATGTGACACCTCTTTTCCCTGGTTTCCCGGTTTGCAAATCTTATCCGAATAGTTATCAATATTTATCAGAATTTATTTATCAGAACGTTTTGTCAGACTGCCGGCCGACAGTCTTTTTCTTCTGTTTACAGAGTATCACTGTCATCTGCAAATTTCAAGTAAAATCTATCCAAAAAAGAAAAAAAGACAAAAAAGACTATTTAAATCCTCGGTGAATAGTGATATAGTGGCGATACAGAGATAAACGGGACAAGCGGTGCGGAGGCAGGCATAGATACATGCCGGACGCTCAAAGCCAGGGATTAACAGGAAAGACTGCAGCTGCCGGAGCGGCTGCCCGGCGAAAAGGGAGGGGTGAGAAAGATGTCTGATCGGATTATTCTGCATGTGGACTGCAACTGTTTTTACGCATCGGTGGAGATGCTGTATCATCCGGAGCTGGCCGGAAAGCCGCTTGCGGTGGGCGGTGACCCACAGGAGCGGCACGGCATTGTCCTCACAGCGAATTACATTGCAAAGCGCCGGGGCGTGAAGACCGGCATGGCACTGTGGCAGGCCAGGCAGTGCTGTCCGGAGCTTGTCTTCGTCCCTCCGAGAATGTATTTATATCTGCGGTTTTCCCGAATGGCGCGGGCGATTTATCAGGAATATTCCGAACAGGTGGAAAGTTTCGGGCTTGATGAATGCTGGATTGATCTCACGGAAAGCTGCGCGATTCTGGGGGATCATACCCGAAGCCTCGAAAACGGATACCGCATTGCGCAGGAGATCAGCGCGAGGATTCGCCGGGAGCTTGGCATTACGGTCAGCATCGGCGTATCCTGGAACAAGATTTACGCAAAACTTGGCAGTGATTATAAGAAGCCGGATGCCATCACCGTCTTTGACAGAGACAACTATCAGAAGCTGATTTACCCGCTTCCGGTGTCGGATCTTCTTTATGTAGGGAGAAGAACAGAGAAGAAGCTGGAGAAATACGGTATCCGTACCATCGGGGACCTTGCAGAGGCGGATCCTTTCTGGCTGCGCAGCTGGCTCGGCAAAATCGGGCTGATGCTGTCCGTCTTTGCAAGAGGCGAGGACCGGACGCCGGTGAATGACTTCGGCGTGGAGGCGCCGGTCAGGAGTGTCGGCAACAGCACGACAACACCGCGGGATCTGGTCAGTGATGAGGATGTGCGGCTCGTGCTCTATCTTCTTGCGGAGAGCGTATCCGAGCGGCTCCGGGAAAATCACTTTGAAGGGCAGGTGGTTTCCATCTACGTCCGGGACAAGGATCTTTTGGGATACCACCAGCAGAAAAAGCTGGTATCTCCCACCAATATCTCGGGGGAGATCGAGGAGGCGGCCTTTGCGATCTTCCGGCGGCTGTACCGCTGGGAAAATCCAATTCGAAGCATCGGGGTCAGCGTCGGAGATTTAAAGCCGGAAGGGCAGCCGAGACAGCTCTCCCTGTTTTTAAACGAACAGTTCCGGGAGCGGCAGATGCGGGCGGACCGGATGGTAACGCTGATCCGCAGCCGGTACGGATACACTGCGGTTCAGCGGGGAATTATGCACGAGGACCGGTATCTGGCATCCCTGAATGCAACAGCGGAGGATCACATGATTCATCCGCATTCTTATCTGGAATACGGAAATCGGAGCGGCTGTGAGACGATGCTTCTTGTGAAAGGCAGGTAAAAAGAGTGGGCGTTTACGATTATCATCATGATTCCGGGCATTCGGACCGCCCGGCAGGGCACAGCGATGCGCCGCTGGCTGAAAACGAGCAGGAGTCGCTGACGGTCAGCCCTTATAAAGCCTATGTGGAGGTGATTGCGGATTTTTCCTCTGACGGGAGGATGAAACCGCTGCGGCTCATCTGGGAGGATGGGCACAAATATGATATTGACAGCATTCTCCGTGTGGACCGGTGCGCCAGCCTCAAGGCAGGAGGCGCCGGGATCCGGTATGTCTGCCGGATTCTCGGACAGAGAGTTGAACTGTACTATGAGGAGAATGGCTTCTGGTTTGTGACCCGGAAGACACCGCGGGCATAGGGAGAGGGTATAGGAAGACTATTCACTAATCACGGCCATTTTTAATCGGTGCTGTGATTATGATGGCATTCTTTTTAGGTCAGGAGATCCTGCAAGGCTTTCGCATCAATTATTTCGATGACCCGGGGGTTATAGCGGATCAGTCCCTGCTTTTTCATTTTATTTAATTCTCTGTGAAGGGAAGGTCTGGAAACATTCAGGATCATAGCCCACTTTGAAACCGAATCGGGAATTTGCACCACGCTCTTTCCTGATTGTTTTGCTTTCATTAATAACCAGAAAGCAGCTTTTTGAGAGATGCCATTATAAGAAAGAAGTTCTAACCTCTGCTGCAGCATGTAGGTGGCGGAAGCAATTTCTGTCGTAAAGTTTTTCAGAATCCGAATGTTTTTCTGCATAAGAGCCAGAAGATCTTCTTTATAAAACATCATCATTGTAACCGGTTCAAGAGCGACGACATCGCAGGGAAATTTCTGACTTGAGGAAAATACAGCGGCCGGCCCGATCATTTCACCCGGGGTACGCACCGAAACATTGATCTGGTTTCCGTTTGGGAAAGGTTTCTGTGCCTGTACACGGCCTTCCAGAAGGATACCTATGCTGACGGCCGGATCCATTATGTGAAATATAGTTTCGTCCTTATCGTAGCATTGAATACGATGCGGGGTTGTCTCCAGTACATTTCTCAATTCGATGGCGGGCATACCGCAAAATAATGTACTTGTTTCAAGAACAGAACCGTCCATAGTGCGTCTCCTTCGTAAGAGTTGTTTCTATTATACACCAGAGATATTAATTTACTGTATCCGTGGATACAGTCACAAGGTATAATTAATTGTATATTTACATCGGAAAGGCTAAGAAAGGTAAGGAGGAAAAATACGATGAAAAATACAGAGATTAAAAAAGTATATGCCAGACAAATCCTTGATTCGAGAGGCAACCCGACCGTTGAGGCCGAGGTGACGCTGGCCGATGGCAGTATCGCCCGTGGCGCTGCCCCGAGCGGTGCTTCCACGGGAGAGTTTGAAGCACTGGAGCTGCGCGACGGTGACAAGAACCGTTACGGCGGCAAGGGTGTATCGAAGGCAGTTGAAAATGTGAACAATATCATAGCGCCTGCGCTAACCGGAGCAGATGCTCTTGATATCTATGCGGTCGACAGAATTATGCTTGATCTGGATGGCACAAAAGATAAGAGTAAGCTTGGCGCAAACGCAATCCTGGCTGTTTCAATTGCGGCTGCAAGAGCGGCCTCCGGATCCCTGGGACTTCCGCTTTATCGTTATCTCGGCGGGGTTCAGGGGACGGTATTGCCCGTTCCAATGATGAACATCCTCAACGGCGGCGTTCACGCAACAAATACCGTGGACACACAGGAGTTTATGATCATGCCGGTCGGAGCACCCTCATTCAGCGAAGCACTGCGCTGGTGCACCGAAGTATTCCACGCACTCGCAAAGCTGCTTAAAAGCAAAGGGCTGGCAACTTCCGTAGGTGACGAAGGCGGATTTGCACCGAATCTTACTTCCGATGAAGAAACCATCGAAACAATACTGGAAGCTGTCAGAACGGCAGGCTATGAGCCCGGGAAAGACTTTATGATTGCGATGGACGCAGCTTCATCCGAGTGGAAGAGTGATAAGGGAAAGGGCTTCTACCATCAGCCGAAGTCAGGCAGGGATTTTACGACCGATGAGCTGATCGACCATTGGGAAGCACTGGTGGACAAATATCCGATCATCTCTATTGAGGACGCGCTTGACGAGGAGGACTGGGACGGATGGAAGCGTCTGACTGCCCGTCTGGGAAATAAAGTTCAGCTTGTCGGCGACGACTTATTTGTTACCAACACGGAAAGACTGTCAAAGGGTATCCGGAACGGCTGCGCCAATTCCATTCTGATAAAGCTCAATCAGATCGGCACCGTTTCGGAAACGCTCGAGGCAATCAAAATGGCGCACAAGGCCGGCTATACCGCCGTCACCTCACACCGTTCCGGAGAAACTGAAGATACCACCATAGCGGACCTGGCAGTCGCTCTCAATACGGCCCAAATCAAAACAGGAGCACCGAGCCGGTCGGAGCGTGTTGCAAAGTATAATCAGCTTCTGAGAATTGAAGAAGAACTCGGTTCAGCGGCAAAATACGCCGGGATGAGCGCCTTTCATATCAGAAAAAATTGATTTTTTATGAAGGATTGGGCGGATCAGTTGATCCGGTTGATCTGCTGTTTTGTGACAAGCGGATAGGAGATCAGTTCTGTGCCGTCCAGATCCTCGTGATGCATGTCAACCGCACAAATCTGGCTGTTGTCGTACGTGCGGTAGTAATAGATGCCGCGGTCCATGTTGCAGCAGGAGGAGTAGATGGTAATTTCGTATTTACCGTCCCCCAGGTCGCAGCAGCCCCGCTGCTGTTCTACGGATCCCAGAATGTGGAAGAACTGGCTCACGGAGGAGTCCTCATCGTCCGCACATACGGAATTGAGCCTTGTAAAAGCAGCCTTCACAAAACGGGAACCGGAAGAAAGATCTCCCGGAAGACCAATACCGCCCATGCCCCTGCTGTAAGGATCGAGGCTGAGGGTTTTGGCAAACGTGTTCTTTGAAGGCCCCGCTGACACGCCGCGGTAGTCGTTCAGACGAAACAGCTGTTTATCAAACGTCGGGTTGTTTGTCATAACATCGGTCGGGTTATCGTAAATGTGGATTCCGTCCCGCACGGACTCGACGACAATGGATCCCGTCTGATCGCCGATCATCCAGTGGAGCGGTGTAATCGGGAGTTCTTTGCTGTAGGGAATGTTGACGAGACGGATCCTGTCAAGGAGAACCCTTGCCTCCCGGACAGTTTTCGACTGCCCCAGAATCCAGGGGATGAACTCAAATGGAGAGATGTTGTCCTTCTCATCCGGGACCGGCTCCGGAAAGTATCCGTTTCCCGGAAAGTTAAGTCCTGCCATGGAAAGACCAAACTCGTTGGTCGCATCGTAGTAGAGCGGAAAGCCGCCGCAGACAAAAGCCATACCGATCAGTGCATAGTGGTTCTTCATCGGGGCCTTTGTCCGAAACGGGATTGGAAAGTTCCGGGGCGTGATTGTCACGGATTCCTGATAAGAAAACTCCAGGTCGAGGTTGCGGCCGAAATAGTGATTGTTTGTGTGATACATTACGCATGTGCACATATTGCATACCTTCCTTTCTGTCAATATTCCTGTACGGGCGGAATATCCTTCCGGACAGATACAGAATAGCACAGATTTCCGAAAAAAACAGATATTAAAAGGAATTATGTGTACAATATGAACAGCCATAAAAAAGCTGTTGTCATGAATACGATGGATACGATTGAAACCGCTGTTTAAGCAGGAAGACCGGAGGATCCGGACGAGGAGGAAACGTGATAATTACTGAATATGGAAATACGAATGCTTCGACGGGACTAATACAGATGGTCGATGACCACGATCTGGAGGGAATGGAATCGGAGCTGGCACAGATACGCAAACGGACGGGTAAGGATTTTTATCTGGCTGCCATCCGGGTTCAGGATTGGAATGCGGATCTGTCCCCCTGGCCTGCGCCTGCTGTATTCGGAAAAGAAAGCTTCGGCCAGGGAGCGCCGGATACATTGTCGGAAGTATTGAAATATTGTGCCGGCAGGGACAAAACCTTCATCATCGGAGGCTATTCTCTGGCGGGGCTTTTTGCCCTGTGGGCGGCGTATCAGACAGATACATTCAAAGCTGTGGCGGCGGCGTCCCCGTCCATATGGTTCCCCGGCTTTGTGGATTTTATGAAAGATAGAGAAATTCATACGAAACGCGTATATCTCAGCCTTGGAGACAAAGAGGAGAAAACCAGGAATCCCGTTATGGCCGCGGTGGGAGATCACATAAAGGAAGCGCATGATTTGCTGAAGAAGCAGGGGATAAATACCACTTTTGAATGGAATACGGGGAATCATTTCAAAGATGCAGATATCCGAACCGCAATGGCGTTTGCCAGTGTGATGAATGGCTGAGTTCATAGCTGTCCTTTGAAAAATGTTGTCCTTACAACATACAGATCAAATGAATTATCGTATCTTATATCCGTAAGACAGAGCCGATGGTATTTCAATCATTAACGGCAGGAGGACACTATGGAAGAAAAAGCAGGTGTCGTATTTTCCATCGCGGCTGATAATGCTCCGGTTCCGGGATGTACGGTTTCAAAGAATATTTACGCTGGCGGGAACAGTATTACGTATTTTTCTCTTGCAAAAGGCACGGATATCAGTGCCGAAATGCATCCCTGCCGCAAAATAATTCTTGTAGCAGAAGGAATGCTGGAATTGTACGGAACGGATTTTGAAACGGTTTCCTTGAAAAAAGAGGACGGTATCCTGGTTCCGGAAAATATAGCCGTCGGAATGAAAACCACGGAGGGTGCGGTATATACGGAGATTGTGATCAGAAAGGAAGATCGTATGAATGAATTGGTAAAGGCAGGGGAAGTGTTCAGACTGGCGGATCTGGTTCCGTACCAGGAAGGAAAGATCGTAAACATGGACGTTGCCCATGGGGAAGGCGTAAAGTTTGCCGTTATGGCATTTGATGCGGGAACCGGTCTTTCGGAACATGCAGCGCCCGGGGAAGCGATTGTCTTCGCCCTGGATGGAAACGGAATTATCGGATATGAAGGAAAAGAATATCCCATCCACGCAGGGGAAAACTTCCATTTCGCAAAGGGAGGCAGACATTCTGTCAAGGCGGACGGAAAATTCAAAATGGCACTGCTTCTGAC
>ONLK01000055.1 GCA_900318615.1 uncultured Eubacteriales bacterium | reverse complement strand
AAATTATGAAGAAGAGACTGGCATCCATCGTTATGGCGTCCGGACTGGCAGCATCTATGATACTGAGCATGGCAGTACCGGCTGCAGCTGATGAGGATAAGAAGCAGGTATGCTTTGTGGCACGTGCGAGCGCGGATACATTTGCCGCATGGCTTACCAATGAGATGAAGAAGGCGGCGGAAGACTATCCGGATATCGAACTTACCTGTGTCAGCGGTGAAGCCGATGATAATACGGAAAACGGACTGCTGGAGGACTGCATCACAAAACAGTATGATCTTGTTATTGTTCAGTCCAATAACAATGCCGCTCAGGCTCCGTATGTCAAGAACCTGGTAGACGCAGGCATTCCGGTTATCACCACGAATCCGACGACGCATCAGTCAGATCTGGACGGCAGTGATGATGATTCTGTTATGGAAGGCACCGGCACCGTTGATGCAGATCCGGAAGCTCAGGCAGCTGTCGGTGCTGACAGAGCTGTCGATGAAGTACCGGAAAATGCAAACGTTGTTGTTCTCAGAGGACCGTCCGGAAACTATCATGCTGAAAAGAGAAGAGAAGCATGGGATACCCATTTCTTTGACAAACGTCCGGATGTCAAAATTCTGTACGAAGATTATGCAAACTGGAACTCGGATGAAGCACTTAACCTTATGACAGCATGGGTTCAGTCCGGAACACATATCGACGCCATCATCTCCATGAACGATAACATGGCAGCCGGCGCTATTGAAGCTATTCGTGATAATTCAGACTACTTTGATAAAGACGGAAAGGCGAACTTCCTGGCATACGGTGTTGATGGTACCGCTCAGGGCTGCCTGCTGATTAAGGAAGGAGTTCTTACCTGTACAGCACTTCAGTCTGCGATTGATCTTGCGGACAAGAACATGTCTTATGCTGAAAAGGTTGTCAACGGCGAGATGGACGTTACGGAAGTTAATGATTATGTAGATGCTCCGGAAATCAATTCTGACAACGTAGAGCAGTACATCCAGATGTACGTGGATAACGGAGAAATTACAGCTGACGGCGAAATTGCAGAATAAAACGGCGGGAAAGAACTGACGGCGAAATCGCAGAATTAAACGGCAGAAAAGAAACAGTAATAAATGACGTGACAATGGAGGAATTTGTTATGGAAATGCAGCGCGGCGCTTTTATGCGCGGTCTTGATCATATGATTATCAAGGAAATTCCAAAGCCAGCCGCTGGCAAGGGACATGTGGTTGTTTCCGTAGAATATGTAGGCATCTGTGGTTCAGATGTTCATTATTTTCACAATGGACAGGTAGGAATTTACAAAGTAGATCTGGAACATGATTATATGCTCGGACATGAAGCAGGGGGCGTTATCACCGAGGTTGGTGAAGGTGTTGAAGGTCTGAAGGTTGGCGACAAGGTCGCACTGGAGCCGGGTATCACCTGCGGACACTGCGAATTCTGCAAGGAAGGAAAATACAATCTCTGCCCGGACGTTGTATTCCTGGCAACTCCTCCTGTACCTGGCTGCAATGAAGAGTTCATTGAATATCCGGCAGACTATTGCTTCAAGCTTCCGGATAATATGACGACGATGGAAGGCGCTCTGATCGAGCCGCTCAATGTTGGTATGCATGCCGCAAACCAGGCGGAAGTCATGGTTGGAGATACGGTAGTTATCCTCGGTTCCGGCTGCATCGGACTGTGCACCCTTCTTTCCGCAAAAGCACACGGGTGCGGCACGGTTATAGTAGCGGATCTGGTAGACGCAAGACTTGAGAAAGCGAAAGAACTCGGTGCCGATTATGTCATCAACAGCGGCAGGGAAGATGTCATTAAAAAAGTTGACGAAATCACCGGCGGAAGATTTGCTGACAAGGTATTCGATACCGCAGGCTCACCGGCAACCATTAAACAGACGGCATTCCTGGCAAAGAGGGGCGGAACAGTAACACTGGTAGGCATTTCCACGCACCCGGAAATTGAGTACAACTTTGGCCAGGTAATGGATAAGGAACTAACCATCAAGTCCGTATTCCGCTATCGCAATCTTTATCCGCGCGCAATCGCAGCGGTATCCAGCGGTGCCATCAATGTCAAGGGCATTGTAACCCATGTCTTCGACTTTGATCACATCCAGGATGCTTATGACGAAGCAGTCAATAACAAAACCGATCTCGTAAAAGCGGTTATCAAAGTAAAATAAACACCATAGCAGGAAAACATTTTATAAAAGGAAGGATGCTGCAGCAAAATGCAGCATCCTTTTTGCATCCTCATCACGGCTCATGCAAGCCCGCGGCCGGACACGGAACTTTAGCCCGTATTTATCGCCGCGCCATGATATGGGCTATGCAAGCCCGCAGCCGGACACGGAACCTTAGCCCGTATTTATCGCCGCACCTTGATACGGGCTATGCAAGTTCGCGGCCGGACACGGAACCTTAGCCCGTGTATATCGCCGCGCCTTGATACGGGCTATGCAAGCCCACGGCCGGACACGGAACCATAGCCCGTATTTATCGCCGCGCCTTGATACGGGCTATGCAAGCCCGCGGCCGGACACGGAACCTTAGCCCGTGTTTATCGCCGCGCCATGATACGGGCTATGCAAGCCCGCGGCCGGACATGGAACCTTAGCCCGTATTTATCGCCGCGCCATGATACGGGCTATGCAAGCCCGCGGCCGGACACGGAACCTTAGCCCAGATTTATCACCGCGCCTTGACCAGAAGGATGCTCAGGAAAGACTTGATGGAATGATGCAAAATCTGGTAAGATTCCTGATGGCGGTTTCCGGACGGTCGATCGCCGGGCTTGTTCTGATACCCGGTGAAGTGGAGACGGAGGATCGTGCTGCACGCTATGTTGACATGTTAAATTCCCGCATCCTTCATCATTTCACGGAAGATATTTCTCTGACCGAATGCGCTGACAGACTGGGTATCGGTCCGCATTATCTCAGTCATACCTTTAAGGCGTGGACCGGAAAACCTTTCTGGGATATCTGACGCAGATACGGATAGAGGATGCGAAAAAGCTGTGCGCGGATGAAACAGTGCCGCTCAAGGAAACAGCAGGCAGGTGCGGCTATAACAACATTACTTATTTTTAAGGGGTATTTAAGGATTATACAGGTACTATCACAGGAAATTACAGAAAGGACTTTAAAATGTCAAAAGCCAGTGATATGATGCGCGCCGAGTGGAGCGTGAATGATGCAAAAAGAGATGCCGGGCTTACAACACCGGAGGATGTAGAACGATTTGATGACATTGTGTACGGACCGGATCCGGTCTGGAATGTGCTGGATGTGTATCGCCCGAAGAACGAGAAAGGCATTCTGCCGGCGATTGTTTCTGTTCACGGCGGAGGATGGGTATACGGCGATAAGCAGCTTTATCAGTTTTATACTATGAGCCTGGCGCAGCGCGGCTTTGCCGTCATCAATTTTACGTACGGGCTCGCACCGGAATTCAAGTTCCCATCCCAGCTGGCGGACACGAACCGGGTGATGGAATGGATGTTTGACAACGCGGAAAAATATGGACTGGATACCCGGAACGTCTTCATGGTCGGCGATTCCGCCGGAGCTCATCTGCTCGCATTATACACGAACATCTGCACCAATCCAGCGTGTGCAGCATCCTATCCCTTCAAGGTGCCGCACAACTTCGTACCCACAGCGATTGCACTGAACTGCGGAGCCTACCGGCCGATGGACTGGCATGAAATACCTGAGAACAATAAAGATAGTGAAGAGGAAAAGTCTGCCGGCAATGCGCAGGAGAGCGGAGACAAAAATCAGGTTTTGAATACAGATACAACCGTACAGCTGATGAAAGATCTCCTGCCCGGTTCTTTAACCCGGGAAACGCTTCGCCAGATTGATGTGACAGAATTCATGACAGCCGCCTATCCACCGCTGTTTGTCATGACAGCGTATGGGGATCAGACCGTCGGTCCTGAGCAGGTCAAAGTACTCCTGTCCGCCTGCAATGCGAAAAACATCCCCTATACGCACCGTGAATACGGAAATGCCGAACATCCGCTCTACCATGTTTTCCATGTCACCGTACAGGAACCCATGGGACAAAAATGCAACGATGACGAATGCGAATTCTTCCGGAAACAGATGAATAAGTAATAATTATTGTAAATGCATGGTTTCTTTGCGCGGTTCCTTTGTGAAGTTTCTTTACATGGTCTTCTGCGGTGTTTCTTCGCATGATTTTTGCATGATTTTTGCATTGTTTCTTTGTGTGTGAACAGAAGGAGGTTGTTTATAGTATGGATCAGGAAAAGCAGAGCCGGGTTCTTGCCGGTATGGAGCAGCTTAAAGTTACGCAGATGATGATTACGGATCCGAATGCATTGTTTTATCTGACGGGGAAATGGATTCATCCTGGTGAACGTTTCCTGGGATTGCTGCTTTCAAAGGATCACAAACCTGTGCTTATTGTTAATGAACTTTTTTCGTTCCCGGAAGATATCGGAGCTGTAAAGCAGTACTTTTCTGATACGGATGACCTGGCACCAGTCTGGAGGAAGTGGATTAATAAAGATGAAAAACTTGGCATCGACAAAACGATGCCGTCGGGATTTCTTCTGAAGATGATGGAGTGTGGTGCAGCTTCGGGATATGTTCTGGGGTCAGCGGCAGTTGATGGCGCGAGAGCGGTTAAGAATGCGGCAGAGCAGGAGAAGATGCGCCGCTCTTCGAGGATCAATGATGCGGCGATGCAGGAGTTTAAGAAACTGATCCACAAAGGCGTAACTGAGCTTGAAGTAGCAGAGCAGATGCTCGGCATTTATAAAAGCCTCGGGGCTGAAGCATACTCCTTTGACCCCATTGTTGCGTTCGGCGCAAATGCGGCCGACGGTCATCACATGCCGGACAATACAGTTCTGAAGGAAGGCGACTGTGTGCTCCTGGACGTAGGCTGCATTGCAGACAGTTATTGCTCCGATATGACGCGCACTTATTTTTATAAGAGAGAACCGGACGCATTGCAGAAGGAAATATATCAGCTTGTCCGCAGAGCAAACGAGGAGGCAGAAGCGATGCTGAAGCCGGGCCTTCCGCTTTGCAACATAGATAAGAAAGCTCGCGATATCATTACGGAAGGAGGATACGGCCCGATGTTTACACACCGGCTCGGCCATTTCATCGGAATAGAGGACCACGAGGCAGGCGATGTGTCCCTTGCAAACAAAAACCTTACGAAAGCAGGCAACATCTTCAGCATCGAACCCGGCATCTACGTCACCGGTAAGGCAGGCGTACGTATCGAAGACCTGGTACTGATCACAGAAAACGGAGCTGAAGTACTCAACCACGCATCGAAAGACATCGAAGTATTAGGATAAAACATACTTCTGGGGCAAAACGCACTCGAGGGCAAAACACATTCTGAGGTAAGACGCACTCCAGGGCAAGACACGCTCTGGGGCAAAACGCACTCGAGGGCAAAACACACTCTGAGGTAAGACGCACTCCAGGGCAAAACACACTCTGAGGTAAAGTGCACTTCAAGGGTAAGATACACTTTCAATTGATACAACTGAAATAAAGGAAAGTAAAGGAGACTTCTGCGCAGGAAACGATGGCGCAGAAGTTTTTTAAAAAAAGTAGCACTCACCTATTGACAGTGCTAATAACACGTGCTATATTACAACTAGAACAAAGGGGACGAGAAAGATGAAAGGCGTAAGCCAAAAGCCAAAAGCCAAAAGCCAAAAGCCAAAAGCCAAAAGCCAAAAGGAAGCAATCCGGACATTGAAAAATTTCTCAGGATCCCCGGTTAAATAAAATTTCAGGCACGCCGAAGGGCGTGAATATATAAGGAGGTTGTTATTATGATGTATATGCCTACAGTATTTGGAGATACTTTATTTGATGATTTTATGGATGATTCTTTCGAAGCAATGGACAGAATGAACCGTGAAATGGACAAAAGGCTTTACGGAAACAACGCTCAGCGCATCATGAGTACGGATGTCAAGGAAAATGATGACAATTATGAGGTAGCCATTGATCTGCCTGGCTTCAAAAAAGATGAGGTTAGCGTAAAACTGGATAAAGGTTATCTGACAGTAAGCGCTGCAAAGAAATTTGACAGTGATGATCACAAGGATGACAAGAAAGAGGAGAAGAAGGATAAATACATCCGTAAGGAACGTGTATCCGGGAATGTCAGCAGAACGTTTTATATTGGTAACAGTATGAAACAGGAAGATATACATGCAAAGTTTGAGGATGGTGTTTTGACCCTTACAATTCCGAAGAAAGATGTAAAAGCTGTTGATGCAGACAAGTACATTGCCATCGAATAATACAGTTGCGCTTTATTTCGCCGCCGGTGAAAACCGGCGGCTTTTTTTGTGAAGGCGACGAGCCAGAAGACATGATGCAAGCTTGCTTTGGTACATAGTCTTGACGCGGCGGGAGACATCGCATTACTTAAACCTGTCACCGCGAGCTTACTTTGGTGCATAAGCTTGACGCGGCGGGGGACATCGCATTGCCCAAACCCTTCGCCGCGGACTTGCTTTGGTACACATCCTGCGATACTGCCGTCCGGGCCTTGCCCAGAATGCCTCCGCATGCTTAGTCTGGATGACAGCAAGCTGCTGCCGGAGCCTGAAATAGGCCTCGAAATTGCACCATAAGGCAATTCAATATAAAAATCGGGTTTCTTATTTGCCTATCGAGTGTTATTATAAAACAAGACGGGTTTGACCAGATAAACACCGGTGAAGATGAGCCGTAAGAATTATTGAGTTTGAGAAAGCCAGGAAGGGTTAATGAGTGTGCAGATGCCGCGGTATGGGGCTGTGATTGTTGCAGCTGGCAAGTCGACAAGAATGAAAGAATTTAAGCAGATGATGCAGATCGACCACATGGCGATTGCAGAACGTGTCGTAAAAAAGTTTTTGCATGCGGGCGTTCAGGATGTTGTGATGATCACCGGCTATCGGGCGGATGAGATTGAAAAGGCGCTGAAAAAGCTAGGCATCGTATTTCTTCGCAATGAAAAGTATGAGACAACACAAATGCTCGACAGCGCGAAGATTGGCCTTAGATACATGGAAGGACATTGTGACCGGATTTATTTTTGCCCGGTAGATGTTCCGTTTTTCAGTGAAAATACAATCCGTCTTGAAATGACACGGAAAGAAAATCTGGTATTTCCCATCTGCCGCAACCGCATTGGGCATCCGATTTTATTTGACGCTGCTCTAATCCCGGATATCTTAGAGTATCAGGGACCGCGAGGTTTGAAGGGAGCACTCGATTCCTTCAGCGCGCAGACAACCTGCTTTCTGCCGGTCAGCGATGAAGGTGCCGTCATGAGTGCGGATACTCCGCGTGACGCGGAGTATCTGAAAAAACTGGAAAATGATCAGAAAATACACGTGGAATCGAGTATTTCTATCGCACTGGAAAAGCCCTTTTTCAATCGGGACACCGTGACACTCCTTCGTCAGATCGATCGACTTGGATCTGTTCATGAAGCCAGTGACCGTACGGGCATTTCCTATTCCAAAGCATGGCAGCTGATCCGGGATGCAGAAAAAGGATTTGGCCGTCAGCTTGTAGAACGAAGCGCCGGAGGTAAAAGCGGAGGCGAAGCACACCTGACAAAAGATGGACGTGATCTGGTGTTTCTCTATGGAGAACTTGAATTTCGCGTGCAGCGCTATGCACAGCAGGAATATTGTAATATCTTTGATACGGAGAAACCGTTCTCAAAAAACGTCACGAAAGCAAAAATATAAACAGGGTGCAGTTGAAAAAGACGGAAGCCAGCCGGTCAACGGATTGAAACAGAGTCCGCCGGTAAACGGATTTAACCAGCGCCAGCCGGTCAACGGACTTGGACCGAGGCAGCCGGTCAACAGATTGAAACCGAGCCGGCCGGTAAACGGACTGGAACCGAGTCCGCCGGTAAACGGACTGGAACCGAACCCGCCGGTAAACAGATTGGAACAGAGCCGGCCGGCAGTAAGAACGGATACAACAACTCTTGTACGATGTATTTTTAGCATAAAAGAGGTTGAAGAAGATGAAAGAATTTTTCGAGATACTGAATGATTGCAATCCGAATTCAGAAACAATGACAGCTACCATTGTCAGCGGCGGCGGAACTGGAGAAAAGGCAATTTTTTCAGATGGGAAGCTGGTCTGGGCGTCCGATAAGGAGGGCTTCCTTCCGGCGCATGAGGCGGAACTTCTGAAGCAGAAGGACACCGGACTCATGGAATTTAATGGTACAAAGATATTTATGGAATGCGTCGGACACAGGAAAAAGATGGTTATCTGCGGAGCCGGCCACGTCGCAATTCCAATTATCCAGCTTGCCAGGATGATCGGGATGTATGTAACGGTACTGGATGACCGTGAGGAGTTTACAAAACGTGCAGATGAGGCAGGTGCAGATAAGACTCTCACCGGCCCCTTCGGAGAAAATCTTAAGAAAATCAAGGGTGATAAGGATACGTTCTTTGTCATTGTCACCCGCGGCCACAGCTACGACCGGCAATGCCTGACCGAAATACTAAAAAAGCCGCACGCCTACATCGGCATGATGGGCAGCAAGAGACGCATTGCGATGGGCAGGCAGAACATGAAGGATGCAGGATTCGATCCGCAGCTGATTGACAGCGTGCACGCACCGATCGGACTGAACATCGGCAGTGAGACGCCGGAAGAAATCTCCATCTCCATATTGGCGGAAATCATCCAGGTTAAGAATGCCAGGAAGGCTTCCACCTATCCCGACGACATTATGACGGCGATTCTCGGAAGTAACCATGAGCCGCCGCAGTCACAGCGAAAAGTCCTGGCCACCATCGCAGACAGACAGGGATCCGCACCGCGGCAGGTCGGCACAAAGATGCTCATATTCGAGGATGGATCGATTATCAATACGATCGGCGGCGGACTTCTTGAGGCAACAGCAATCAAAAGAGGTGTGGAGATGCTTCGCGAAGAACATCCGCAGCCACAGTTCTACCATGTCGGACTGAAGGCAACCGATGCCGCCAAAGTCGGGGAGGTATGCGGCGGCGACCTTGACATCTTTCTGGAAGAAATCTGAAGGAAGACATCTTCAGCGGGCAGAAAATCACTGGCAGCCCGTTATCTTCAGCGGGCAGGAAATCACTGGCAGCCCGCTGTCTTCAGCGGGCAGAAAATTGGTGTCGGGCGGATTGCCTGAATAGGCGGAGCTGGACAAATAGAAATTGCACGGAAACGGATTTGATAACATGAAAGATAGATACGGGCGTGAAATAGACTATATGCGGATTTCGATTACAGAGCGATGCAATCTCCGCTGCCGCTATTGCATGCCGAAAGGGATTACCCTCGTACCGATGAAGGATATTCTAACATACGAGGAGATATTGGAAATAGTCCGTGCGGCTGTCTCCTGTGGAATTACCAAATTCAAAGTCACAGGGGGCGAACCGCTGGTCCGCAAAGACTGCGTTTTCCTGGTGCGGAATTTGAAGGCGGTACCCGGCGTGGAACAGGTAACGCTGACAACGAACGGCATTTTGCTTGCTGAATATGCGGAGCCACTGGCGGAAGCGGGTATTGATGGAGTAAATATTTCGCTCGATACGCTCAGTCCGGAGATGTTTCGCGAGATTAGTGGCTTTGATGAACTTCCACGCGTGCTGGAAGGGATCGATGCTGCATTAAAGGCAGGGCTTCGCGTGAAAATCAACACGGTCCTTCAGAAGGGTATGAATGATACCGGTTGGACGGACATTCTGCTTCTGGCACAGGATAAGCCGATCGATGTCCGCTTTATAGAGATGATGCCGATCGGATTTGGAAGGATGATGGAGGGATACAACAATGATCAGCTGATTCGCGAAATTAAAATGAAGTACCCGGGAACAAAGCGCGATTTAGCCGTACACGGCAACGGACCGGCTGTATATTACAGCATTCCGGGCTTTAAGGGATCAGTTGGCTTTATCAGCGCCATTCACGAAAAATTCTGTGACAGCTGCAGCCGCCTTCGTCTGACCTGCCAGGGAAAACTGAAGTTTTGCCTGTGCTACGAAGATGCCGTTGACCTTATGTGTATCCTGAGGCAGGATAAAAATGAGTGGCAGGAAACACCGTTCCAGCGGCCGCCTCAGGAACAGCACGAGGCGCAGCACCAGGAACAGATTCAGGCGCCGCCCCGGGAACAGTTCCAGCGGCCGCCTCAGCCGCAGCTCCAGACACAGCTTCGAAATGCCATCCGGGAAGCCATCCTCCGCAAGCCGAAAGCTCACCGGTTCAGTGAAGCAGATGGCGTAACCGAACAGAAGATAATGACACAGATCGGCGGATGAAATACAATTTGTGCACAGGATAGTCAGAGTTAACAGTCAGACAGGAGAAAAATATGGGGAAGCTGCTTGCCATATGTATCAGTGAGAAAAGAGGTACTCAGAAGTTTCAGATACCGGAGGCTGAGCTGAAGGAAAACTGGGGAATTGTCGGCGACGCGCATGCCGGAAACTGGCATCGTCAGGTTAGCCTGCTGGATATTCAGCAGATTGAGGAGTTCCGGTCGAAGGGTGCCAATGTTGAATTTGGCGCTTTTGGAGAAAATCTGATCACGGAAGGCTTTGACTGGAGGAGCGTTCAGGTAGGATCCAGAATCCTGATAGGAGAGTGCGAACTGGAACTTTCCCAGATCGGCAAGGCCTGTCACGATCACTGCGCAATCTACAAGGCAGTTGGAGACTGCATAATGCCGCGGGAGGGCGTATTTGCAAAGGTTATCCGCGGCGGGTCGATCAAACCGGGAGATGAAATGAAGGTTGAACCAATCGCAAAGGATCATCCATACACGGCAGCGGTCATTACACTCAGCGACCGCGCCTATAATCAGGAATATGAAGATAGGAGCGGCCCGGAGATTGTCCGGATTCTGGCAGAAAAGGGGTATGACGTTGTCGAAGCGCTCCTGCTTCCGGACGGAATACCGATGCTCAAAAGCAACCTGATCCGTCTGGCTGACCAGCGGCAGGTCAACGTCATCTTCACGACCGGAGGAACCGGATTTGCGCCGAGAGATCTCACCCCGGAAGCAACGGTAGCTGTATGCGACCGCATGGCGGACGCTATCACACAGGCCATCCTGTATAAATCCCTGGAAATTACCGACCGTGCCATGCTAAGCCGCCAGCGCGCCGGCATCCGTGGAAAAACGCTGATTGTCAATCTGCCTGGCAGCCCGAAAGCCTGCCGCGAGGACCTCGGCATCATTCTGCCTGCACTGGAACACGGCCTCGGAATACTCAGAGGAACGGCCGCTGACTAAACTGAGCACTGTAAAGCTTCGGACGAAACGCAGTACTGCAAATAGGAATAAGTATGGTAAAAAAGAAGAGCATATCTGCAAACGCGGTATGCTCTTCTTTCCAGACAAAAATGAATTATTGAGTGGGCTGATCTGTGCGGTACGATGTCATCTGGAAGCTGCCACTTTGACTGCCTTTTTGCCCAGAATGTGGCTTACAATGACAGCGCAGCTGGCATCGCCCGTGATGTTCAATGTGGTGCGGCCCATATCAAAAATACGGTCAACACCGGCTACCAGGGCAATGCCATTCACCGGGAGACCAACGGAAGTGAGCACCATAGCCAGCATGATCATACCGGCCCCCGGCACTCCTGCGGTACCGATGGATGCAAGCGTAGCGGTCAGCACGATGGTGATCATCTGCGGAAGTGTCAGCGAAATGCCATAGCAGGAGGCAATAAACACAGCGCACACACCCTGATAGATAGCGGTTCCGTCCATGTTGATGGTAGCCCCGAGCGGAAGTACAAAAGAAGAAACTTCTTTAGTGGCGCCCAGTTTCTGGGTGCATTCCATATTGATCGGCAGAGTCCCGACCGACGAAGCACTTGAAAATGCAAACAGCATGGCAGGCGCCATCCCCTTGAAAAATGCAGCCGGACTCATGTCTCCCATTGTACGGACGGCTGTGGAATATACAATGAGCGCATGAAGAACATAGGCGATGTATGCGCACAGCAGCACCTTGGCCAGTGAACCAATAACTTTCGGACCGTTTGCCGCGACTACCGGGCACAGCAGACAGAACACACCAAACGGAGAAAGCTTCAGAATCATCTCCATGATTTTCATGAAAATGTCATTCAGAAGGTTGATTGTGTCGATGGCCTTCTGAGCTTTTACCCCGCCCAGAAGAATAACCGCAAAACCAATCAGAAGCGCCATCATAATGATCTGCAGCATGTTGGACTCCGTGATTGGCGTAAGAAAGTTATTCGGGAAAATGTTAACAACCACGTCCATGGGTTTTGTTGCTTCCGGAGCTTCATACGTCAGGCTGCTTGTCTCCAGCGCCGGAAAAGTTCCTTTAAACAAATTGGCGAGAATAAGACCGATAACGGTTGCAATTGCCGTAGTGCAGAAATAATACACCAGCGTTATCCCGCCGATTTTTCCGACTTTTTTCACATCACTCAGCGAAACCACACCGGCCATAATCGAGAATAGAACAATAGGTCCGACTATGAACTTCACCAGGTTCAGGAAGATGGTGCCGAATGGCTTAATGTACGAATCCGCAAAAGCTGAATGATTCTGCATCAGCAAACCCACAATAATAGCCAGAATGAGAGCAATGAAAATTTGTTCCGCAAGAGGAAAACTCCTTTTTTTCTTCCCTTTTGTTTTTTCCATAACCAAACTCCTCCCAAATAAAAAAGATGTTGGGGCCAAAAGGCCTTTTGGCCCAAAATGTTGCCGGATTGAATATCAATGATATTTTACAACAATTTCATGACTGAAAGGGAAATATTTCAAAAACAGATCAAAGTCCAGGCTTATAGCGGTAAAAAACCAGGCGCGTGCAAATACACGGATTGCAAACGCAGAGATTGCAATCGATGAGCATGCAAATGCGGAACATGCAAAGGCAGGAATTGCGAATACAGCAAATGCGGAACATGCAAAGGCGGAATTGCGAATACAGCAAATGCGGAATATGCAAAGGCAGGGATTGCGAATACAGCAAATGCGGAATATGCAAAGGCAGGAATTGCGAATACAGCAAATGCGGAACATGCAAAGGCAGGAACTGCGAATACAGAAAATGCCAATACAGGAACTGCCAAGACAGGGCTTGCAGAACAGCTCCTGCAAGCACGGAGATTTCAAATTCACAGCTGCTGTTGAATTACTGCTTTCATAGTGTTAAAATATTATCATAAAGTTCCGCAAAAGCAGGATCACACAGTTCCGCCAAAACAGACTATTTTCCTTAACAGGCTGTGAAAGGGATGAAGGAGGTTTTATGTATAATTTCAGATTTTCTATTCCGACAACAATTTATTTTGGCAAGGGCCAGATCAGTCATCTGGATGAGCTGAAAAAGAGTGGTGATAAGGTTCTTATGTGCTATGGCGGAGGCAGCATCAGGAAAAACGGCATTTACGACACCGCTTTGAAAATTCTTTCCGATGCCGGTCTTACGGTTACGGAACTTTCAGGCGTTGAACCGAATCCGAAGATTGAGACGGTTCGCCGCGGTGTGGAACTTTGCAAGACACAGGGCATTGACATGGTACTGGCGATCGGCGGCGGAAGCACCATCGACTGTGCAAAGATCGTGGCAGCCGGAGCAAAATATGACGGGGATCCGTGGGATCTTGTTCTTGACGGTTCCAGGATTAAGGCAGCCCTGCCGATCTATTCGGTTCTGACACTGTCGGCAACCGGATCGGAGATGGACGAGTTTGCCGTTATCTCCGATATGAGCAAGAACGAAAAATGGGGCACTGCTTCCGAACATATCATTCCGGCAATGTCTGTGCTGGATCCGACCTATACCTTTACTGTTTCAAAGAAACAGACGGCAGCCGGTACCGCTGACATGATGAGCCACACATTTGAGAACTATTTCAATTTCACTGAAGGCGCAGATGTACAGGCAAACTTTGCGGAAGGCCTTCTGCGCGTCATGATCAAATATGGCCCGATTGCACTGGAACAGCCGGATAATTACGATGCCCGCGCAAACCTGATGTGGGCAGGAAGCAATGCCATCAACGGGCTGATTGCCGATGGATGCCAGCCGGCGTGGTGCGTTCATCCGATGGAACATGAACTTTCCGCATTCTATGACATTACACACGGGCAGGGACTTGCTATTCTGACGCCGGCCTGGATGGAATACGTTCTGAGCGATAAGACCGCCCGAAAGTTTGCAGATTACGGCAGACACGTGTGGGGACTGACCGATACCGATGATATGACCGCCGCCAGAAAGGCTATTGAGTGCACCAGAGACTTCCTGTTCAATAAGATGGGCATGCCGTCTACACTGAAAGAAGTCGGCATCACAGACAAGACCAATTTCAAAGTTATGGCTGAAAAAGCAGCAAAGGGAAGCGTAGGTTCCTTCGTACCGCTCACGGCGGAAGACATTGAAAAGATTTATGAAGCAGCCCTCGGCTGAAAGTGGTTGAAAGTCCAGGTGAAATGCAAATAGAATCCACCCAGCCGGATGGAGACAAACCGGATCTATAAAATAAGCACATGTAAAGATGACGGGTTTTCGCATCCGCCATCTTATTATTTTAAATGTTAAATGCAGCATCAATCAGCAGGAAAACCAGCGAAACGGGTTTGCTGCGCCTTCAGTTAAGGTATAGCCCGGAAGTTCCTGCAGTTTTATAACAGCAAAAACGGGAGGATACGGGAAGAAATGCATATTTTGAAGCATTCAAAATGTTGAATTGTACATATTTTAAAGCACTTAAAAAGTGCAACTATGCATGATTATTCAATGAAACAGTCTCTAATGGCAGAAGGCGATGCGTATCCGCAGGTTCG
>ONLK01000052.1:12109-16798 GCA_900318615.1 uncultured Eubacteriales bacterium | reverse complement strand
CACTCAGAAATAACGCCGGAGATGGAGAAACTGGCGGCAAAGGCAGAGTCGGCCGATATGGTCAATTCTGAACTGTATGTAAAGTATAACGTAAAAAGAGGGCTTCGGGACCTGAACGGAAACGGTGTGCTGGCCGGTCTTACGAATATTTCGGAGGTTCGTGCGAAAAAGGTTGTTAACCGGATGGAAGTGCCGGATGACGGGCATCTGATTTACCGCGGCTATGAAATTAATGATCTGATGGACGGATTTTTTACAGAGAACCGGTTTGGATTCGAGGAAACAGCTTACCTGCTGCTGTTCGGAACACTTCCGACAAAAGAACAGCTGGAAAGCTTTTGCGCCGACCTCATCTCGTATCGTTCTCTGCCGGAAAGCTTTACGCGCGATATCATCATGAAAGCCCCCAGCCACGATATGATGAATACGCTGTCGCGCAGCGTTCTGACGATGTACGCGTATGATGACAGGGCGGATGACGTATCGCTGCCGAATGTGCTCCGGCAGTGCATGAGCCTCATCAGTGAACTTCCGATGATGGGAATTTACGGGTACGAGGCATACAACCATTATGAAAATGGCGGAACACTGATCATTCATCAGCCGCTGACGCGCGGAACCATTGCAGAAAATATTCTTCATCTGCTCCGGCCGAATTCACAATACACGTCCCTGGAAGCGCGCGTGCTGGATGCAGCCCTGGTACTGCACATGGATCATGGCGGCGGCAATAACTCCGCTTTTACGACACATGTCGTAACCTCTTCCATGACGGATACCTACTCAGCCATCGCGGCAGCCCTGTGTTCTTTGAAAGGACCGCGGCACGGAGGCGCGAATATCCGCGTTGTCCGGATGTTTGATGACATCAAAGCCAGCGTGCATGACTGGGAGGATGATGAAGAAGTTTCAGCCTATCTGCGAAAGCTGCTCCATGGCGAGGCCTTCGACCGCTCCGGGCTGATTTACGGTGTCGGTCATGCCGTCTATTCGCTCTCCGATCCGAGAGCGGTCATCTTTCGCAGCTACACAAAGGAACTGGCGGAAGCTGACGGGCGTCAGAAAGAATATGCACTCTATGAAAAAGTAGCGCAGCTTGCGCCCCAGGTCATTGCAGAGGAACGGAAGATGTACAAGGGCGCCTGCGTGAACATCGACTTTTATTCCGGCTTTGTCTATGAAATGCTCGGGATCCCGCGGGAACTTTTCACACCGCTCTTTGCCATGTCAAGGATTGTCGGCTGGAGTTCACACAGGATCGAGGAACTTGCGAACCGGGGAAAAATCATACGTCCGTGCTACCGGTATGTAGGAGAAGACAAGAAATACGTACCGCTCGGCGGACGCGGCTTAGATGAATAATTAAAACGGGAGGTAGATCAAATGTATTACTCAAGTGGAAATTATGAAGCGTATGCCAGACCATTGAAACCGGAGGGAATTGAGGAAAAGTCAGCGTATATTGTCGGCTCCGGACTTGCAGGACTTTCCGCGGCCTGTTTCCTTGTCCGCGATGCTCAGATGCCGGGCGGGAATATCCACATTCTGGAGAAAGAACCGCTGGCGGGCGGCGCCTGCGACGGCTATTATTACACGAACGTCGGCTATGTAATGCGGGGCGGCCGCGAAATGGATAACCATTTTGAGTGCATGTGGGATTTGTTCCGCTCCATTCCCTCCATCGAAACCGCGGGAGTCAGCGTGCTGGATGAATACTACTGGCTGAACAAAAAGGATCCGAACTACTCCCTTTGCCGTGTCACCGAAAAATGCGGACAGGATGCGCACACCGATAAGAAATTCGGGCTTTCCAACAAGGCACAGCAGGAAATTCTGAGATTGTTCCTTACGGCGGATGAAGAACTGTACGATAAAAAAATCACGGATGTATTTGACGACGAAGTGCTTGGCTCCAATTTCTGGATTTACTGGCGCACGATGTTCGCTTTCGAAAACTGGCATTCCGCACTCGAGATGAAACGCTATATGCAGCGCTATGTCCATCATATTGACGGACTGCCGGATCTTTCCGCACTGCGTTTCACCAAATACAACCAGTATGAATCCATGATCCTTCCGATGACCCGCTACCTGGAAGCTCACGGGGTACAGTTTGAATATGGTGTGCAGGTAACGAACATTCTGTTTGATATCGAAAAGGACAGGAAGACGGCAAAGACGATCGAAATAATCAAGGACGGCGCAAAGAGCCAGATCGATCTTTCCGAGAAGGATTATGTGCTGATCACCAACGGCGGAAATGTAGAGAATGCCCACTGGGGCTCCCAGACAGAGCCGGCTGAGTATACACCGCAGCTGAAAGAAGGCGGCGGCTGGGATCTGTGGCGCAGCATTGCCGCGCAGGCACCGGACGGAAGCCTGGGACATCCGGAAAAATTCTGCTTCGATTCCGAGAAGACCAACTGGATGAGCGCGACGGTTACCACGCTGGATGACAAAGTCCTTCCTTATATTAAGGAAATCTGCAGGAGAGACCCGCTGTCCGGCGGTGTCGTTACCGGCGGCATTGTAACGGCGAAGGACTCCAGCTGGCTTCTGTCCTGGACCATCAACCGGCAGCCCCAGTTCAAAGACCAGCCGAAGGATCAGTGCCTGGTATGGGTATACGCTCTGTTCACGGATATCCCGGGCGATTATGTAAAGAAGACAATGCGCGAGTGCACCGGTGAGGAGATCTGCGAGGAGTGGCTGTATCATATCGGAGTTCCGGAAGATCAGATTGAAGACCTGGCAAAGAACAGCTGCAACACGGTTCCGGTGATGATGCCGTATGTGACCTCTTTCTTCATGCCGCGCAACGACACCGACCGCCCGAAGGTAGTTCCGGACGGCGCATCGAACTTTGCGTTCCTCGGGCAGTTTGCAGAAATCCCGAGAGATACCATCTTTACCACCGAGTATTCCATCCGTACAGGTATGGAATCCGTATATACGCTCTTTAATGTCGACCGCGCGGTGCCGGAGGTATGGGGATCGGTCTATGATGTCCGCGATCTTCTGATGGCGGCCGTTCATCTGCGCGACGGCCGGCCGCTGACGGCGGGAACCGGAAATGCGGCTGCGGACGGAGCCATCCGGGCGATGCTTCCGATGATTCATGGGACCGATATTGAAAAACTGCTTCTGGCAGAAGGAGCCATCACGAAGGAAGATGTGGAGAAGGCCGCGAAAGTCAGGAGCGCAGCCGAAAGCGTAAATCATAAGAAAAGTGATCTTGGGAAAAAGGTTCAGGAGAACAAAACGGCGCTCGGAGCGGCGGCTTTAGGCGCAGCCTTCGTAGCAGCTACCGTTCATCATCTGAAGAAGAAATAAAAGGAAAAGGATATCGATGCAGGACGGAGGGGAAGCCATCTTCATCATACGGAAAACCGGATAGCTTAAAGACCGGGATGCCGGAACAGGAAATACAGATAATAAAAAGCTCAGACCGGGGATCGGCAGGACAGCCGCATCGGTCTGAGCTTTCTGTTCATTTCGAATTATTCGTTCAGCGCCCGTTTGAGGACACGCTCCACGCTGGAGCGGATGGAAGCATAGTCCTCGGAAGGAGCAGCCTCATATGCCTTTTCATTCCCCAAAAACAACGCCGGAACATAGTAATAATCATAGGCGTCCGCCTTTTCGGGATTCTGGCTCTCTTCGATCATATCGACGGAAATGCTGCCGTATTCCGGATTTTCTTCGGTCAGCTCTTTCAGTGCCTTACGCGCATTTTTGCAGTAGGGGCAGTTTTCAAGATAGAACATGGTAATTGTCTTCATACTTTTTTACCTCCGTTTTGAACATTTCATATTACAACGTTTCAGTACTTTCTTTTGCGGAGTTTTCATCCCCGCCCTGCGGGATGTTTTTCCGGTAGCGACGGGGGGAAACACCGTATCTTTTGCTGAAAATGCGGGAAAAATAGGAAAAATTGTCAAAACCGCATTCCTGAGCTACTTTCGTGACCGGATCCGGGCTTTCCCTGAGCAAATAGGAAGCACGGCTCAGCCGGTACCCGTTCAGATATTCAACAAAGGTCTGGCCGGATGTCTCCCGGAAAATCCTCATGAAATGGGCATTGCTGTAGCCGGTCAGAGCTGCCGCGTCGGATACGCTCAGTGCTTCGGCGTAGTGTTCCCGCACATATACAATGACCTTTTTGATCACGTCCTCATGCGGGGAAGGCTGTTCCTGGTACGCAGCCGTCTGATGAATGTACAGCGCGTGCAGAAAACGGAAAAGGCAGCTGCGAACCAGCAGAGAATAACCGTTTTCACGGGCGGCACACGCCTTGTCCGCATCATCGAGCGCCGCGGAAACTTCCTGATAAAAGTCTGTCCCGGGAACAATCGGACGCGGAAAGAAAAGCCGGTCCTGTTTCAGCGGTTCCACAACGTGAAGGGAGCACCAGTCGGTTTTATCCACACTTTCAAGCAGGGACAGAGAAAAGATAATATTTTCATACTCCATCCGCTGATCGCTCTGCCGTTCTATGGAGTGCAGTTCGCCGGGCAGAATAGGGACAATAGCTCCGGCATTCACCGGCCAGATGTGCCGGCCGGCCGTCACCGTTCCGGCTCCCTTTTTTACATATATTATTTCCATCTGCTCGTGCCAGTGCAGATCCACCTTCGGAAAATCGAGAGGAATGGTGCACAGATACGTATTGTATGAAAACCCGGGCAC
>ONLK01000052.1:0-12028 GCA_900318615.1 uncultured Eubacteriales bacterium | reverse complement strand
ATCACTATTCCGCTCTGAAAATGAGCCTGAAGAAAACGGATGATAGGATAGTGCAAGTACAGGCAATATTTCTGCAAGTATTTCCTTTGTTTTTGATATTATAATACATTCGTACAGAGAAAAAAAGGAAAGAAATAACGGAAGTCAGAAAGAAGTGCTTTTACATATACTGGAAAATACCAGGGTACATGTTTACAGCCGGGAAAAACCGGCATCATTCAGGAGGTACAGACAATGTCAGGAAAGGTAGCGGATTATCTTGGTAAACCGATCGCAGAAAGTACGGATCTTGAAGTTTTTAACGCTGTATGCAGTCTGATCGATGATACGGCGAAGGAAAAGGGATTTAATACGGGAAAGAAGAAGCTGTATTACATCTCGGCCGAGTTCCTGATCGGCAAGCTCATGAGCAACAATCTGATCAATCTGAGACTGTACGACAGTGTGAAGGAAGAACTGGCTGCGGCAGGCAAAGACCTTACGAAACTGGAAGAATATGAATATGAGCCGTCCCTGGGCAACGGCGGTCTCGGCCGTCTGGCGGCCTGCTTCATCGACTCTCTGGCAACCCTCGGACTGCCGGCAGACGGCGTCGGCCTGGCTTATCACTGCGGACTTTTCAAACAGAACTTTGTATGGAACAAGCAGTATGAAACCCCGGATTACTGGCTGAAGTGGGACCGCGAAAACTGGATTCGCCGCACGGACAAACGCTACACGGTTCATTTCGGAGATTTCGATGTCAGCTCCGTCATGTATGAAATCACCGTCACCGGTTATCATGGCAAATGCGGACGATTGAGACTGTTCGATACGGACTCTGTGGACGAACGCGTCATTAAGGACGGGATCAATTTTGACAAGACGAGGATTCTGAAAAATCTGACGCTGTTCCTGTATCCGGATGACAGCGACGAGGAAGGAAGAATTCTTCGTGTTTACCAGCAGTATTTCATGGTCAGCAACGCGGCGCAGCTGATCCTCGATGAATGTGCACAGCGCGGCAGCAATCTGCATGATCTGGCAGATTATGCAGCCATCCAGATCAACGATACCCATCCGTCCATGGTTATCCCGGAGCTGATCCGTCTGCTCGTGGAAAGAGGAATAGATGAAGAAGAGGCCTGCGGCATCGTCACCAACGTGTGCGGTTATACCAATCACACTATCCTGGCCGAGGCGCTGGAGAAATGGCCGCGGCATTATCTGGAGAAGGCCGTTCCGCAGCTGATGCCGATCATCGAACGTCTCGACAAACGTGTGAGAGAAAAGTACGAGGATCCGTTTGTCTATATTATCGATGACAAGAACCTGGTTCATATGGCGAACATGGATATTCACTATTCACATTCGACAAACGGTGTTGCCGCACTCCACACGGAAATTCTGAAGAACACGGAGCTGGCTCCGTTCTATAAGATCTATCCGGAAAAGTTCAACAACAAGACGAATGGCATTACCTTCCGCCGCTGGGGCCGAATGTGCAATCCGGAACTGGCAAAGCTGATCCAGGACAGCACGGAAGGAAACTGGGTAGAGAACGCAGACATCCTCGAAACACTGTTTTCGTATGCGGACGATGAAGCGTTCCTGAAGAAGCTTCTGGATATCAAAAAGACCAAAAAAGAGCAGTTTGCAGCATGGATTCGCAGCTATCAGGGGGCGGAGATCGACACCGATTCCATTTTTGATGTACAGTCCAAGCGCCTTCATGAGTACAAGCGCCAGCAGATGAACCTTCTGTGGGCGATCAGCAAATATTTTGAGATTAAGGAAGGCAAAAAGCCTGCCCGCAAGATCACCGTATTCTTCGGAGCCAAGGCGGCGCCGGCCTACATCATCGCCAAGGATATCATTCACGCCATCAACTGCTTCTCCGAGGTCGTGAAGAACGATCCGGAGGTGTGCGATTATCTGCAGATTGTCATGATCGAAAACTATAACGTATCTGCCGCGGAGAAGCTGATACCGGCGGCGGATATCTCCGAGCAGATTTCCCTGGCTTCCAAGGAAGCCTCCGGCACCAGCAACATGAAATTCATGCTGAACGGCGCCGTAACGCTGGGCACCATGGACGGTGCAAATGTGGAAATTGCACAGCTCGTCGGGAAAGATAACATTTATACCTTCGGCGAAACCTCCGACGAAGTCATTGAGCACTATGCAAAGGGAGATTACGTTTCCCGCAGCTGGTATGAGAAGGACGCGAAGCTGAAAAAGGCCGTCGACTTCCTTGTCAGCGGTGAAATGAAGCAGCGTGGTGACGCCGCCTGCCTGGAACGCCTGTATCATGAACTTTTGAACAAGGATTATTTCATGACCTTCCCGGATTTTGAGGATTACTGCGAAACAAAGGAAAAAGTTCTGGAGGATTATGAGGACCGCACCGCATGGGCAAAGAAGATGCTGGTCAACATTGCAAAAGCCGGCTTCTTCTCATCGGACCGTACCATTCGCCAGTATAACGAGGACATCTGGCACCTGACGGCCGATCCGGAACACCATATTTAATCACAGGAAAGTCGGACATCAGACCCGGCGTCCGCGGACACAAGTACCGCGAGACGCCGGTTTTTTATGTGGCGGGGCTGTGAAGCCGCGAAGTCACGCGTAATCCTGAATGGGCGGCAAAAGTACTTTTGCCCCTATCGCCTTGCAGGCGCCGGTTAAAAGGGATCTCCTTCGGACGGAAAAATTGCCGGAGGAAAGGCGAAATAGCCGGGCACATAGCAAAAACTGACAAAACAGAACAGAAATAATTGGAAATAATTGTCAATCAGACGACGGTTGAAAATTACTGAGAAACATATTATGTTCTAAATGTTAATTATACTTCTGCCGGAGGATGAATAACTGACAGGGTTGACGAAGATGAGCCGGAGTCATTGATTAATGCTCTGGAAATGATATAATCACTCTTGTTATAATATTAACAAGTACAAGGCTTTACCTGCTGAAAATCACATAAAACCATTCAGCAGTTCACAGGAAAACGGAAATTATTTATTTCAGGAGGCCATTATGAAAAGAGGCGTAAAAATCAGTATCCTCGGAGCAGGAAGAGTAGGATCTACCGTAGCACACACGATTGCCGTGCAGGGACTGGCATCGGAAATCGTGCTGGTTGATATCATGAAGGATAAGGCGAAGGGCGAGGCTCTGGATATCAGTCAGGGGACTGTTCTTCTGGATACCTGCACGAACGTTATCTCCGGAGATTATCCGGATACCTTCGATTCCGACATTATCATCTTTACGCTGGGGGCCGCCCGCAAACCGGGACAGAGCCGTATCGATCTGGCCAAGGGAAATGTCGCCATTGTCGAGAGCGTTATTCCGGAGGTAGTTCGTTATTCACCGGACGCCAAGTACGTCATTGTCAGCAATCCGGTTGATATAATCACCTACACAATCATGAGACTGAGCGGGGTGGCGGAAAATCAGATCATCGGTACCGGATGTCTTCTGGATACGGCACGCCTCAGAGAGGAAGTTTCCACCTATGCACACATCAGCCCGAAGAACATTCATCTTCAGGTATTCGGTGAGCACGGCGCTACCGCTATGATTCCATGGTCTCTCGGATCCATTTACAGCACCAGGTTCGATGAGTATGTTGCGGAGCATCCGGAAATCAGAATGCCGGATCACAAGTCACTGCTGGACAGCGTACACAGCGCCGGCGGCCAGGTTATTAAACTTAAAGGCGCAACCTTCAACGCGGTTGCCATTATTACCGCGTATGTATGCAGCTGCATTCTTCATGACGCAAAGGCTGTTATGCCGCTGTCAACCATGATGCACGGCGAGTTCGGTCTGGAGAACGTATGTGTATCTCTTCCGTGCGTACTGGGAGCACGCGGTATTGAAAGAGTCAACGTTCCGAAGATGACCGAAGAGGAAGTGAAGGAATTCGTTGCCAGTGCAAAGTCACTGCAGGATGTAACGGCAGGACTGGATATCTGAGATGCGCGGCAGTGTGAGAAAACAGTAAGGAGAGGTTATATCATGGAATATCGCATTGAACATGACTCCATGGGAGAAATGAAGGTCCCGGCGGACAGGTACTGGGGTGCGCAGACACAGCGCAGTTATCAGAATTTCAAAATCGGTACCGAAAAAATGCCGGCGGAAATTATCCGCGCATTTGCCATTCTGAAAAAATCCGCGGCGGTCGCGAACAACCGGCTGGGCAGGCTTGATGACAAAAGAAAAGACATTATCTGCCAGGTATGCGATGAAATCCTGGCAGGGAAGCTGGACGGAAACTTCCCGCTGGCTCTATGGCAGACGGGCTCCGGCACCCAGTCGAATATGAATATGAATGAGGTCATCGCAAACCGCAGCAATGAGATCGCCGGAGAAAAAATTTTTCATCCGAACGACACCGTCAATATGTCCCAGAGCTCAAACGATACATTCCCGACCGCTCTGCATATTGCGTCTACACTGATCATCGATGACTATCTGATTCCGCAGATCGATCACACGATCGCGGCGCTGAAAAAGCTGGAAAAGGAGAACGAGGGCATCATCAAGAGCGGACGTACGCATCTGCAGGATGCTGTCCCGATTGCCTTCTCGCAGGAAATCTCCGGATGGAGAGGAATGCTTGAAAAGTCAAAACAGCAGCTTCAGGCGGCGCTTCCGTTTACGGAGGAGCTGGCACTGGGCGGCACCGCCGTCGGCACCGGACTGAACGCTCCGAAGAGTTTCGGTGAGGAAGCCGCGAAGGTGGTTGCCAGTCTGACGGGAAAACCGTTTGTTTCCGAGGATAATAAATTCCATGCCCTGACATCCAAGGATGCCGTTGTATTTGCGCACGGAGCCCTGAAGGCGCTGGCGGCAAACTGCATGAAGATTGCCAACGATGTACGCTGGCTCGCATGCGGTCCGCGCTGCGGTCTCGGCGAGATTACCATCCCGGCCAATGAACCGGGAAGCTCCATCATGCCGGGGAAGGTTAATCCGACCCAGTGCGAAGCCATGACCATGGTAGCCGTTCAGGTAATGGGCAACGATGCCGCCATCGGCTTCGCCGCATCTCAGGGAAACTTCGAGCTGAACGTATTTATGCCGGTCATTGCGCATAACTTTATGCAGTCTGCAAGACTGCTGGCGGATGCTCTCCGTTCCTTCACCGACAACTGCCTGATTGGAATCAAGGCAAACAAGGAAAAAATGGATTATAATGTTCATAACTCCCTGATGCTCGTTACCGCCCTCAATCCGTACATCGGCTATGAGAATGCGGCCAAAGCGTCCAATAAAGCATTCAGAGAGAACATTTCCCTGAAGGAAGCCTGCGTATCCCTCGGCTTCCTGACTCCGGAGCAGTTTGACGAATATGTCAGACCGGAGAAAATGGTATAATAACAGTATTGATGCAGAAAGGAAAAACAGTCATGGTTTACAGCTATTTTCCAGGGTGTACGTTAAAGAACAAGGCGCGTGACCTTGATCTTTACGGACGCAGGGCCGCACAGGCGCTGGGAGTAACCCTTGAGGAGATCCCGGAATGGCAGTGCTGCGGCGGCGTTTACCCGATGAATGAGGATGAGATCGCTGTCCGCCTTTCTTCCGTTCGTGCGCTGAATTACGCAAAAGAAAACGGCGGTACACTGGTTACCATCTGCTCTGCGTGCCACAATGTCATCAAGCAGGTCAACAACGACATGGCTGCGGACGGGACAATCTCCACGCACGCGAACAATTATCTGAAGCAGGATGGCATAGAGTATCACGGCGAAGCCAGAGAGATTCATTACCTTGAGCTTCTTCGCGATGAGATCGGCTATGACAAGGTCAGGGCGGCAGTGAAGAACCCGCTGAAGGGCCGCAAAATCGGCGCTTATTACGGATGTCTGCTGCTTCGCCCGTCAAATGTCATGAAGATGGATGACGCTGAGCATCCGACCATTATGGAAGACCTGATCGAAGCCATGGGGGCTGAGAAGGTTGTCTATGCGATGCGCAATGAGTGCTGCGGCGGCTATCAGACGCTGGAGGATAAGGAAGTTCCGGCGAAGCGCGCCCGCATGATCTTAGAGAACGCGAAGGACAACGGCGCGGATACGGTGATCACCGCATGTCCGCTGTGCTATTACAACCTGAAAAAGCAGGCGGAGGCGGAGGGCGTCCGTGTTGTTTACTTCACCGAGCTTCTGGCACAGGCGCTGGGAGTAAAGGACGAAAATGAGAGCGCTGCAGCCGGTGACGGCGACGGCGCACCGGCATGCAAATGCCCGATGGCAGCAAAGGAGGAAACGAAATGACCGCAGATTACGATGTTACGGCAGAAGAAATCGAGCAGATCAGCGGCGTCAATCCTCTTCGCTGCATGAGATGCGGCCGCTGCTCGGCGACCTGCCCGGCGTACGATGAAATGGAATATCATCCGCACCAGTTTGTGGCTATGGTCGAGCGCGGTGAAATTGATAAACTGATGGAAAGCCAGAGCATTTACAAATGCATGTCCTGCATGGCCTGCATTGAGCGCTGTCCGCGCCAGGTTAAACCGGCGCGTCTGATCGAGGCAATCCGGCTGGCGGTTGTCCGGAAACAGGGCGGAAATCATCTGTGCCCGGACGATGTGCCGGCGCTTTACGATCCGGATCTTCCGCAGCAGGCACTTGTCAGCGCGTACAGAAAGTTCACTAAGTAAAGGAGAAGACTATGCAGAGAATAGGTGTATTTGTTTGCCACTGCGGCAGCAATATTGCGGCGACGGTCGACGTCGAAGCGGTAGCGGCAGCAGCGAAGAAGGTGCCGGGCGTTGTCTTCTCAGCCGACTACATGTACATGTGCTCGGAGGCCGGCCAGGCACTGGTGAAGGATACCATTAAAAATGAAAAACTGACAGGAGTGGTTGTCTGCTCCTGCTCTCCGCACATGCACGAGAATACATTCCGCAAGGCAGCCTCTTCTGTCGGGATGAACCCGTACATGGTGGAAATCGCCAATATCCGTGAGCAGTGTTCCTGGGTTCACAAGGACAGGGAGCTGGCAACACAGAAGGCCATCGGACTGATGCAGGCAGCAGTTGCCAAGGTGCAGCTGAATGCGCCGCTGACCGCCGGAACCACACCGGTTACCAAGAGAGCGCTTGTCATCGGCGGAGGAATCGCCGGCATGCAGGCAGCTTTGGATATTGCCGAAGCCGGATTTGACGTAGATATCGTTGAGCAGAAGCCGACCATCGGCGGCAAGATGGCGCAGCTGGACAAGACATTCCCGACACTGGACTGCGCATCCTGCATTGTTACGCCGAAAATGGTTGAGGTTGCCCAGAACGAAAAAGTTCATATTTATTCCTACAGTGAAGTCACGGACGTCAGGGGATTTGTCGGAAACTTCACCGCTACCATCAAACGAAAAGCCCGCTACGTTGATGAAAAGAAGTGCACGGGCTGCGGCCTTTGTACCGAGAAATGTCCCATGCGCAAGGTCCCGGACGAGTGGAACATGAACATGGGAAAGCGTTCCGCCGTCTACATTCCGTTTGCACAGGCGATCCCGAAGGTAGCCACGATTGATCCGCGCTACTGTCTGCATCTGACGAAGGGTACCTGCGGCATCTGCTCCAGGGTATGCGAGGCCGGAGCCATCAACTATCAGGCAAAGGATGAATTCATCGAGGAAAAATACGGTGCCATCGTGGTGGCCACCGGTTACGAAATGATTGATCCGGGTGCATATGACGAATATGCATACACCCAGAGCCCGGATGTGGTTACCTCTCTCGAGTATGAACGTCTGATGAGCGCGGCCGGCCCGACCGGCGGTCATCTGGTCCGCCCGTCCGACGGAAAAGAGCCGAAGAAGATCGTGTTCATTCAGTGCGTGGGGTCCCGCGAAGAAGACTCCTGCAAAGGAGGCAAGCCCTACTGCTCCAAGGTATGCTGCATGTATACCGCAAAGCATGCGATCCTGACGAAGGATCATTATCCGGACACGGATATCACCGTATTCTATATCGATGTCCGTACGCCCGGAAAACTTTTTGATGAGTTTTACCGCCGTGCTGTTGAACAGTATGGGGTTCATTATATCAAAGGAGCCGTCGGCAAGGTTGTTCCGAACCCGGTTACCGGAAAACTCGAGGTACAGGGCGCAGACCTGATCCTGAACGAGCAGGTTCACATTGACGCCGATATGGTTGTTCTGGCAGCCGCTATCGAGCCGAGCAGGAGTGCCCGCCAGGTAGCGACCATGCTGACCGCTTCCATGGATACGAACGGTTTCTTCACCGAGGCACACGCAAAACTGCGTCCGGTAGAAAGCCCGACGGCAGGCGTGTTCCTGTGCGGCATGGCACAGGGACCGAAGGATATTCCGGAAACCGTCGGCCAGGCCGGAGCTGCGGCAGCCAAGGTAATCGGGCTGCTGGTTAAGAATGAGCTGACCAACAACGCCTGCGTTGCTCATCCGGACGAATGGATGTGCAACGGATGTTCACAGTGCGAGAAGGTATGTCCGTACGGTGCAATCACCTATGTTGAGAAAGAGTTCAAGATGCCTGACCGCACGAAGAAGATGCGCCGCGTGGCGCAGGTGAATGAAGCCGTATGTCAGGGCTGCGGTGCCTGCACGGTAACCTGCCCGTCCGGAGCTATGGATCTGAAGGGCTTCTCGAACAGTGAAATCATGGCGGAGGTAGATGCGTTATGCAGGTAAATGAAAATGAAAACTGGAAACCGAAGATCATAGCGTTCTGCTGTAACTGGTGCTCCTATTCGGGAGCGGATCTCGCCGGAACCAACCGCCTTTCCTATCCGGCGGAAGTTAAAATTGTACGTGTACCCTGCTCCTGCAGAATCAACCCGATGTTCATCCTGCGTGCTTTCGGACGCGGTGCGGACGGTGTGATCATCTGCGGATGCCATCCGGGTGACTGCCATTATTCCGAGGGAAATTATCATACCAGAAGACGTATGACCCTTCTTTTCTCCATGCTGAACTACCTGGGCGTGGAAAGCGCACGTACCCGTGTAGAGTGGGTATCGGCAGCCGAAGGACAGCGTTTTGTCAATGTTATGAACAGCTTTGTGCAGGATATCACTGAGCTGGGCCCGAACAGAAGACTGGAGGATTTAAGATGCAGGGAGAACTGATTAAAAGAGCCGTCGGGCTGATGGAGAACGGTACGGTGAACCGTGTGCTCGGATGGAGACGCGGCGAATTCGTGTACGATATTACGCCATCGGTATTCTCAGATAAGGACGACCTTGAAAAGAACTTCGTATACAATGAATTCTGCGGCAACAACCTTTCCAGGTATCTGGTTCAGGAATCCGAAAAAGAAGGGAAAATTGCCGTATTCCTGAAACCCTGTGACACGTACAGCTTCAACCAGCTGTGCACCGAGCACAGAATTAAGAGAGACAATGTCTATATCATCGGCATTGAGTGCTATGGCAAGACAAGTGCCGACCTCCTTCGCGAGAAGGGCATCAGCGCCATTCTGGACGCAAAGAACAATAACGGAACACTGATCGTCGAGACCGTCTATGGGGAAAAGCAGATTCCGATGATGGACGTTATGGCAGAAAGATGCGTAAGCTGCAAGTCCAAGAAGCATGTGATTTATGACGAGCTGATCGGCGAGGACGGCGGAGTTCTGGACAGCCACCGCTTCGATCAGGTAGAGGAAATCGAGAAGATGACGGCTGAGGAGCGTTTTAACTTCTGGCGCGGCGAACTGTCCAGATGCATCCGCTGCAACGCCTGCCGCGACGTCTGTCCGGCCTGCACCTGCGAAAAGTGCGTATTTGACAATCCGAAATCCGGTATCCGCAATAAGGGAGCCGCGGATGATTTTGAGGAGAACATGTATCACATTATCCGTGCGTACCATGTGGCCGGCCGCTGTACGGACTGCGGCGAATGCTCCAGAGTATGCCCGGAGCACATTCCGCTTCATCTTCTGAACCGCAAATTTATCAAGGATTACAATGAGCTGTACGGACCGTTCATGGCAGGAGCCGAGATCGGACAGGTCAGCCCGATGTGTGATTTTACCAAGGAGAAGGATGCAGAACCGTCCATTGTACAGAAAGGGGGCGCTGAATAATGATGTACAAACTCCCTTTAGAGCAGCTGGACAAATTCTTCGCGGCCATCGCAAAGGATGAAACGTTATATGTGCCGGTGGACGTTGAGAATGTCGGTGCTGTTTATCAGCCGTGGAAAGAGGGCACAAAGATGTCCAAAGCCCTGAACACGCTGCGAAGTGCGAAGGATTTCTTCTTTCCGCAGATTCAGCCGATGGTTAAGTTCCGCCGCGAGGGCAAGAAAATTGAAGTCATTGACGACCGGAAAGAGTCAGAGGATTTTGTAATCTTCGGAGTACGCGCCTGCGATGCTGCAAGCTTTGATGTGCTTGACCGCGTATTTCTGGCCGATCCGGTGGATACCTACTATGAGAACCGCCGGAAACACAGTACGGTCGTTACATTAGCCTGCACACTTCCGGAAGAAACCTGCTTCTGCACCTCCTTCGGCATTGACCCGGCACAGCCGGGCGGCGATGCCCGTGCCTGGATGACGCTGGATACGCTCTACGTCGAGCCGGTGACTGAAAAGGGTACGGCCCTTGTGGAAAAGCTGAACGAGGTGCTGACAGAAAGCGATGATAAGGATGTAGAGCAGCAGAAGTTCTACACCCATGAAATTCTGAAACACCTTCCGCTTCACAATCTCAAACCCACGGATAACCGTGAAAAAGAGATGGAAATCTTCAATGATCCGCGGTGGGCGGAGCTTTCCTCCCATTGCCTTGGCTGTGGTACCTGCACGTTCGTATGCCCGACCTGCCAGTGCTTTGATATTGAAGAATTCAGCGGAAATAAAACAGTTGAACGTTATCGCTGCTGGGACAGCTGCATGTACAATGATTTCACAATGATGGCTGCCGGCACTCCGAGAAAGACGCAGAAGGAACGCTTCCGTCAGAGATTCATGCATAAACTGGTATATTATCCGATTAAGAATGACGGCGTATACAGCTGTGTAGGATGCGGCCGCTGCCTGAAGAAATGCCCGATTCACATGAATATCGTGAAGGTAATGAAGACGCTGGGACTGGAGGAGGAAGAATAATGGAGAAAGAAGCATTAATCCCTATGGTCGGACAGGTCATTGACATTCGTCAGGACACACCCGATGTAAAGACCTTCCGCGTTGTGGGACTGGATGGGAAGAAGTTATTCGAACACATTCCGGGACAGTGCGCCATGCTTTCCGTACCGGGTGTCGGCGAAGCCATGTTCTCCATTACCTCATCGCCGACGGTAGAGGAGTATCAGGAATTTGGTATCAAGAAGGTCGGAGAGCTGACCAGCTGGCTTCACAGCATGGAAGTCGGCCAGCAGGTCTGCGTCCGCGGACCGTACGGAAACGGCTTCCCGGTGGACACGGAATTCAGGGGCAAGGACCTTCTGTTCATTGCCGGCGGCATCGGACTTGCTCCGATCCGTTCCGTCATCAACTACTGTCGGGCACACCGTGAAAACTACGGCCATCTGGCGGTTGTGTACGGATCCCGCACAAAGGAAGACCTCTTCGCCTATGAAGAAATCACCAAAGAGTGGATGAACGAAAAAGACATGGATGTATACCTGACCATCGACCGTGAGGAAGAAGGCTGGGACGGGCACGTGGGCTTTGTACCGACCTATGCGGAGGAACTTAAATTCGACACCAGCATGACCGCGGTACTGTGCGGACCGCCTGTCATGATCCACTTCACACTTGAAGGCCTGAAACGCCTCGGCTTCCAGATGGATCACGTATACACCACACTCGAAATGAGAATGAAATGCGGGATCGGCAAATGCGGCCGCTGCAACGTCGGCGACAAATACGTCTGCAAAGACGGCCCGGTATTCCGCTTCGACGAACTAGGCGAACTCCCCCCAGAGTATTAATGATAAAGACATCAAAAGTCAGACCGCGTCAGGCTTGCCTGTAAGCGGTACTGACTTTGGATGGCTAACAAGAACGAGGAAAAAAGCCGCATTCGCGAAGC
>ONLK01000110.1 GCA_900318615.1 uncultured Eubacteriales bacterium | reverse complement strand
AAAAGTCAGACCGCGTCAGGCTTGCCTGTAAGCGGTACTGACTTTGGATGGCTAACAAGAACGAGGAAAAAAGCCGCATTCGCGAAGCAAAAGCGGCGATTTCGATATCATTAAAAAACAAAATCCAACGTACACGTTTCCGAAGCGTGTTTCAGGAAACGTTCATTTAACATCCAGAATATGGAGGATAACATGGAGAATTCTACCGTAAGTGTATATTTCTTCGGCAAGAAGTATGATGTTCCGTCAAATCTGACGATTATGACCGGACTTGAGTATGCCGGGTATCAGCTGGTGCGCGGCTGTGGCTGCCGCAACGGTTTCTGCGGTGCCTGCGCGACCATCTATCGTATCAGGGGTCAGCAGGAGCTGAAGATGGGACTCGCATGTCAGACCAAGGTTGAGGATGGCATGTATGTGGCAACACTTCCGTTCTTCCCGCTGGTAAAACAGATTTACGATATTGAAAAAGTAAAACCGGAGCAGGCGATCATGATGCAGCTGTATCCGGAAATTTACTCCTGCATCGGATGCAACGCCTGCACAAGAGCCTGTCCGCAGAACCTGCACGTTATGCAGTATATTGCAGATGCTCAGAGAGGCGACTTCAGGAAATGCGCGGAGGAATCATTTGACTGCGTTATGTGCGGCATCTGCTCATCACGCTGCCCGGCCGGCATTTCTCACCCGCAGGTAGCCATGCTGGCAAGAAGGCTGAACGGAAAATATCTGACACCGGATGCTCAGCATCTGATCAAACGTGTCGCTGAAATCAACAACGGCGATTTTGAGAAGGCCATGCAGGACATCATGAACAAGTCCGACGCAGAAATCCGTTCACTTTATGATCAGCGTGACATAGAAGCAGAATAAGGAGGAGCACAATGTATCCGAAAGAATATCAGGAATCGATCAAGAAAGTAGAAGCTGCGCGCGCAAAGAACGCGGCGGCGGAACCGGTCAGATTTACCGCGGATGAAAAAGATGCTCTTCTGAAAGCGTATCATCCGGACTATCGGGAAAATGAGTTTGAAAATCTGAAAGTCGGAAAGAATAAAGGCGACCGGGCTCCGCACGAGCTGGCAGCCATGCTGCAGGCACATGCGCGTGTCCACAGCGGAGAAGTTGATCTGGAGCATCCGCAGTATGAGGTAGATGTTCTGATCATCGGCGGCGGCGGCGCCGGTGCTTCCGCAGCCATCGAAGCAGATAACGCAGGCGCCAGCGTACTGATGGCGACCAAACTGAGAATCGGCGATGCCAACACCATGATGGCGGAAGGCGGTATCCAGGCGGCGGATAAGGAGAACGATTCCCCGGCACGCCATTTTCTGGATGCGTACGGCGGCGGTCATTTCGCGGCAAAGAAGGAACTTTTGTACAAACTGGTAACCGAAGCTCCGGAGGATATCAAGTGGCTGAACGAGCTCGGCGTTGAGTTCGATAAACAGCCGGACGGAACGATGGTAACCATCCACGGCGGCGGAACATCCCGCAAGAGAATGCATGCCTGCCGTGACTACTCCGGCGCGGAAATCATGAAGACGCTGCGGGACGAAGTACTGAACCGTCAGATCCCGATCCTCGATTTCACTTCCGCAGTCGAAATCATCAAGGATGATAAGGGATGCGCAGCAGGCGCTGTCCTGGTGAACATGGAAACCTGCGAGCTGATGGTCGTAAAGGCTAAATGCGTGATCCTGGCTACCGGAGGCGCAGGCCGCATGCATTACCAGGGCTTCCCGACATCCAACCATTACGGCGCCACCGCCGATGGTCTGGTACTCGGATACCGCGCAGGTGCAAAACTTCTTTATGAGGATTCCCTGCAGTATCATCCAACCGGAGCTGCTTTCCCGGATCAGATCTATGGAGCGCTGGTAACGGAAAAGGTGCGTGCCCTGGGTGCAAAGATTGTCAATAAGGACGGCGAAATATTCGTACATCCTCTGGAAACCAGAGATGTTGAAGCCGCTGCCATCATCCGCGAGTGCAAAAACGGCAAGGGAGTCAAAACAGATCACGGCTGCGGCGTGTGGCTGGACGCTCCGATCATTGAAATCAAAAACGGCCCCGGCACCATTCAAAGAAGAATCCCGGCCATGTACCGTATGTTCATGAAACGCGGCATCGATATCACCAAAGAGCCGATCCTTGTTTATCCGACGCTGCATTACCAGAACGGCGGTCTGGATATCAACGCAGACTGCATGACCTGTGTAGAAAACCTGTATGCAGCCGGCGAGGTAACCGGAGGCGTTCACGGCCGCAACCGTCTGATGGGCAATTCCCTTCTTGATGTTATTGTCTTCGGACGTGACGCGGGACGTGCAGCCGGAAATCATGCCAGGGATGTTACCGTCGGCACTCTGACGCTGGATCATGTGGAAGCCTTCGAGAAAGAACTGAAGGACGCAGGCATTGAAACGGATCTTGTATCTCCGAAGCTTCTTCCGAAGTACGTTCGCGACCGCAATATTCTGGAAGGACCTGGAATTATCCAGTAATCTTTGCAGTTCTGCAATCGATGGGGAGCTGAACTATTTCAGCTCCCCTGTTTTTTATATTTTATCCTGAATTATTCATGGAACAGATTTTCAGCTATAACCATGCCATGAACTTTTAAATCTGACTTGTTCAGTTTATACCAGACATCAATTCTACTTAAAAGGGCGCAAAATCCCTGTAGAACGAATGATGTTGA
>ONLK01000051.1 GCA_900318615.1 uncultured Eubacteriales bacterium | reverse complement strand
GTTTATCATACAATTTATATTCTTCTGCAAAGTTCGGATTACAGATAAAACTACTTTTTTATACAATACCATTGTGAGCCGGCCATGAAAAGGCTTATGTGTTCCATTAATGGGACTTCAATATTATTTTTAAATATTTTTCTCCTATCGTGTGTATCAATGTGAAATGCAAAAAAAGCGCACACGGAAGAGTGTTCGCCCGTGTGCGTATTAATGGAGTAGACGAGAGTCGAACTCGTGTCCGAAAATCTATCCCCTGTCCTTCTACTATCGTAGTTCATTATTTTTCATTCCCTCCGCCGGACGAAAATGAACATCCTTCCGGTTTCAGTAGCTTCATGGTACGCCCGCATGCTCAAAGCTTTGCATGTGTCGTTTCTCACAGGATCGATGTCTGGGTCCCGAAGTGTGAGTGCTTCAGGTCAGACAGCTGCACTCAGGCAGCAAGCGCTACTTCGTTATCGTTAGCGTTTATATTTAATTTTGCGATTTGACGCATCCGCCTGCGGATAGCTTCTCCAGCTTCAAAATCCCCGTCGAAACCTTTACTACCCCACAGCTATTGTAGAAGCAGTCCGGTGTTTTGTCAACGGCTGCCTTCATGAAAGTTAAAATGCAGAAGATCCCGGGGAATCCGGCTCCTCTGCTTGTCAGTAAAGCCCCCGAACCTTGAAATCACGCTCTGCCTCCCGGCGCATATCTTTCTTTGCTATATCCGCCCGCTTATCATACAATTTTTTGCCTCTGGCAAGTCCGATTTCCACCTTCACCAGGCTTCCCTTCAGATAAACCTTCAGCGGAACAATTGTAAATCCCTGCTGGGATATCTGCCCGTGCAGCTTCATAATTTCATTTTTATGAAGCAGGAGGCGGCGCGGACGCAGCGGATCCTTATTAAAAATATTCCCTTTTTCATAGGGGCTGATATTCATTCCGTAAACCCACGCCTGCCCGTTTTCTATCTGTACATAAGCCTCCTTGACAGAACATTTGCCCATCCGGATCGATTTTACTTCTGTCCCGATCAGCTCTATGCCGGCCTCGTACGTCTCCTCAATAAAATAATCGTGATATGCCTTTTTATTATTGGCAATCAGTCTGACCGATTCCTTTGCCATCTTCTTCTCCTCTGTGCCGGTCCTTCCCGGAGTCTTTCTATCTGGCTTCCGTTTTTCACGGTTACTTTGACACTGCCGCCGGTTCTTCTGTGAAACGCCCGGCCTTACGCAAATACAAAATCTATCTGGCGCTTCTCCTTGTCCGCATCAATGACACGGATTCGTACCTGCTGTCCAAGCGTATATACCCTGCCCCTGTGCTCTCCGATCATGTCGTATGTTTTCTCCCGGTACACATAATGATCATCAAACATGTTGGAAACATGAATCATACCCTCGACCGTGTTTTCCAGTTCCACGTAGATGCCCCAGGAGGTTATGCCCGAAATCCTGCCGTCAAATTCTTCATCAATGTGATCCTGCATGAACTCGGCTTCCTTCAATTTATCTGCCATTCGCTCCGTCTCATCCGCACGGCGCTCGTGAGCGGAGCAGGAAAGAGCGACCCCCGGCAAAAGCTTTTCATAGTGTGCAATCACCTTTTTCCCGGTACGTCCGTGAAGGTAATCCTTGATAATTCTATGTATCTGCGTGTCCGGGTAACGCCGGATCGGCGATGTGAAATGGCAGTAGTACGGTGCTGCCAGTCCGAAATGCCCGATGCAGTCGGAACTGTAATAGGCCTGCTGCATACTGCGAAGCGTCAGATAATGAATGGGCGCTTCCGTGACTGTGCCGGCACAGTCATTCAGCAGTTTCTGGATATCCGCCGGCTTCACCTTCCCTTTTTCCGTGTTCAGGCTAAAGCCCATGGCTCCGGCAAATTCCTTCAGACTTTTAATTGATTCCTCTGACGGTGCCGCGTGATCACGGTACAGGAACGGTATTTTTCGTTTGCAGAAATATTCCGCAACCGCTTCATTAGCCGCCAGCATGAAGTCCTCTATGATCAGGCTGGCCGTATTGCGCTCCTCCTTTTCAATGCGGAGCGTTTTTCCATTTTCGTCAACAAGGATTTTTGTCTCCGGAAAATCAAAATCAACGGCTCCCCTCTTCGTTCTGCGTGCCCTTAAATACCGCGAGAGCTTTGACATCAGCTCAAACATGGGGACAAGATCCGCGTACTCTTCCCGCAGCCCGGCGTCACCGGACAGGATCCGGGCAACATCTTTATAGGTCATTCGGCGGTTAACACGAATCACGCTTTCCGAAATCTGAACATCTTTCAGTTTTCCTCTCGGTCCCATGGTCATCAGACAGGACAGTGTCAGCCGGTCCTGCCCTTCATTGAGGGAACAGATTCCATTGGAAAGTTCCAGCGGAAGCATGGGAATGACGCGGTCCGGAAGATACACGGACGTCCCCCGCTTTAAGGCTTCCTGATCCAGCAAACTTCCCTCTTTTACATATTCAGCCACATCCGCAATGTGAACGCCGAGATGATAATTTTTGCCGTCGAAAGTCAGAGAAACGGCGTCATCGAAGTCTTTCGTATCTTCTCCATCCACCGTAACTGTCTGAAGATCCCTCAGATCCATCCGGCCTTTCCAGGAGGAGCGGGATACCGTTTTCGGGAGACTGCAGGCTTCCTTCCGGACATCCTCCGGAAATTCAACCGGAAGATCTTCACTGCAGATAACAGACAGAATATCGACCCCCGGTTCCGAACTGTTTCCCAGAATCCGCAGGACCCGGCCGGCCGGTTTCATACCGCGGCCTCCGTAGCTTGTGATCTGAACAACAACCTTGTCATTCTCCCTGGCACCGTGGGAAAGCGCCCGGGAAATAAAAATATCATCAACAATCTTCCGGTTGTCCGCAGTGACATAGCCTCCCTCGGAATTTTTTCGAAAAGTTCCCACAAGCTGCGTGATTTCATGGCTTAGTGTTTTCAGAACCGTCGCCATGGTTCTCGTGGAACGCGGATCCTGCATCACTTTAATCCGGACGGTGTCCATGTGAAATGCACCGTTTTTTTCTTTTTCCGGGACAAAGAAGTCGTTCTCCTGTCCTTCGACCGTTACGAAGCCAAAGCCCTTGGGATTGGCTGTAAATACACCTTCAAAAATATGATCCTCACTGTTATTATTCAACTATTGTTTCCTCATTGCCTGTGTACAAAAGAAAAGGCATTTCTACAAATATGCAGAAATGCCCGATCATCTACCTTGACTGAATGTCTTTCATGAAAATCTCTGAGAGTTAAGAATCAGCGCGATTACAAAGAAAGCAATGGAAAGCCATCTTGTGATTTTAATAAGATTCCCTTCCATGGAGCGCGATTTGTTCTTCCCCCAGTAGGTATCACCGATACCGCCGATGGAACCAAGTCCCGCATCCTTACCTTCCTGCATCAGTACGATAACCGTCAGTGCCACACTTATTGCTATAAACACAACTGTAAGAAAAGTCTCCATTACTACATACCTCCGGCAAAACTAGTCGTTATTTTATCATAGTTTTTCTGCAAGTTCAAGCACCCTGGAAAAAAACATCAGGAAAACATCCGATAAAAAGGATAATATAAGGATAATAACGGAAACATTTCCGATCCGTTTTCAAAAATCTCCTTCACAGTGATAGCTTCCCAGGATCTGCATGCTTTCCGTTTCGGAGTGCAGCTGAAACAGCAATGCACGAATGTTATCATCGAGCATATTTGCGTTCAGCTCGATAAAGAAGCGATAATTCCAGCTGTTCTCTGAAGGAAACGGAATCGAATGCACTTCCGTCAGATTAACATCATAATCTGCGATCATATCCATGATGGAGGACAGGGAGCCGCTGCGGTTCGGGCAGACAAAGACGAGCTTGATCCGATTATCCTCCGGCCGGACCACAAAATGAGGCGTAAACAGAACCACCTTGCTCTTGTTCTCTCCGTCCCTGCATACGCGGCAGCGGCTGATATAAAAATGGTGCGTCATCAGCATGGAATTCAGATCATCATTTACGCCGGATCCTACCCGTTCAATCACACCGGCTCCCGCAAGATAAATTCCCTCTTCCATTTTTTCGGCGATCCGGCTGAAACTTTCCTCTGTGCAGACCCGGTCGCGGGACCCGAAATCATAGATGTAAAGATCCCTGCGCAGAACAGCCGTCCTGTCATCCTCCATTACCGGCTCCTGCGTTTCATAGTCAAACGGAAAACAGTCCCGGATCTCAAGGGTTCTTCCATACTGATATTTCCGGCTGACTTCCATGATACGCTTTACAAGGGCCCGGTACTCCATGATCAGATGCGGATCCATATCCTTTGACTGACGTTCGATAATCGCTTTTTCACGCTCCGGTTTATATATACTATCCTCTGTCTCCGCCTTCACCTGGGCTACCTGTTCCGCCAGCCCCATCCTTTCAATAAAGAGTGAACGAATCTGAGAATCAACATGATCAATTTGCAATCTGATTTCATCCAGCGTCATTTTCCGTCCTCCCGGCTTACAAAACGATTTTGTTATTGCATGATATAACTTTTTGCTCCTGGCATCATGATATAGTATCCGCTCCTAAAAGACAAGAATGCACGCGCTGCAGCCATCCTGATATCTACAGCCGGACGGTTCGGGGACGCACATCCATTCAAACATGCGCCCGCCGGGTGCACAAAAGCCGGGGCAGTTTCAGCCGCCCCGGCTCTGTTTCTTCCTTTCGGATGATTTTTTTCAATCAGAAGGTCTGTCCGTTGTCAGAGTTTCCTCTGTTGTTGTAATCGTAACCGTACCCTCCGAATCCGTTGCCAAAGAACTGATTGAACCAGTCGTTTGGATTCTGAGAATATCCGTAATAGTTGCTGCCGTCCTGGCTCTGGTCACCGGATCCGTTATCCTGAGAGTCGTCCTGCTGCCCGGACTCGTTGCCCTCTTCTTTGTCGGAACTGCTGTCTTCAGACTTGTCATCGTCTGAATCGGAAGTTCCTTCCTGCAGCGTTACCTTCACGGTGCGGCTTTCATAGCTGCCGTTCGCGTTGGATTCGACAACCACATCCACGGTCTCGCCGACTTTGTAAAGACTGATGGTATCTACCAGCGTCTGGGCGGAATCAATCGAAATACCGTCAAATTCCGTGATGATATCCCCCTGCTGAATTCCAGCTTCATCTGCCGCACTGTCTTTTTCTACCGAATATACGAAAGCGCCTGCCGGCATGTTGTACATCTGCTTGGCCTCATCCGACACCGGAACAACCGTCACACCGAGATATCCGTGCTTTTCAACCGTTGTTCTTGTCTGACGGTTGATCAGCTTCTGAAGGACCGGTTTTGCCGTGTCAATCGGAATTCCGTACCCCATGCTTTCCGCATAGTCTGAGGTAGCCTTGGCATCGACAATACCGATAACCTCTCCGCGGCCGTTCAAAACAGCGCCGCCGCTGCATCCCAGGTTAACGGCTGCATCTGTCTGAAACTCTGTAAAGGTTCCCGCATCGGTGGTAACGTCACGGTTAAGAGCGCTGATGATGCCGGTTGTAACCGTCTGGCCAATGCCAAGTGCATTGCCGATGACAATCGCCGATTCACCGACATTAAGGTCGTCCGAAGAGCCAAGGGTGGCAATTTTCAGCTGATTGTAGACATCTTCCTTAATATCCGAAAGCTTGACGGCTACTACAGCCAGATCGGTAGAAGCGTCTGTCCCCTTAACGACAGCCGGTACAATCAGATCGTCCGGATCATCATCGTCAGCTGAGAAGCATACGGTAATTTCATCGGTATCCTCCACGACATGGTTATTCGTGGCAATCAGAAGCTCGCTGCCATTCTGAGCGATGATCACACCGCTTCCGGCACCTTCTTCTTCATACTGCTGCGTTCCGTAAAAATAGCTTTCAACCTCCTGTACGGATTTGATGGAGATGGAAACGATGGAAGGCATTACGTTTTTAACGATATCGGACACATCGAGAGCCTTAATTTCACCATCGGCCGTTCCGGTCGTTTCCAGTTCATCATAATCAACCGTTTCCGGTTCTGTTTCTGTTTCCGTTTCCGTCTCGCTTTCCGTTTCGGCCGCTTCCGTAGACTTTTCCTTATCGGAATCAGCTTTCGCGTCCTTGCTCTCATCCGTATCCTGTCCGGCATCTTCGCCCGCGATGGAAAGCTGAACCTGACCGTCACCTTCCGTTGTTTCTTCCGCGCTGACGTTTCCTAACGTAACGGCTGCCAGAAGCATAGAGCTGCTCACACAAACCGCAATCAATTTCTTTACGTTACCGTTATGCATATTCGTATTCCCCTTTCTAAGCCTCCGTCTGTTTCCTGCGGCAGCCGCCCGCTGCCTGCCAGTAAAACCGGGATGTTTCACACTCATCGCTTATACTATACGTTCGGCTTGTGTTTAAAATGTGAAAAAGACGCCGATATTCCGGCGTCTTTGTGAAAAATATGTGAAATGAAAAATCCGGTTAATTCTCCGAAAGTTTTCCATATACGCGGATCATTGCCGGAGCTGATTTGATAACGGACATTCCGCGGAATGTCATGAGAGCATCGTTCAAATGACTTTCCCGGACAAGATCCGTAACAACAACAATCTCCGCCTGATCGCTGTGAGCTTCTTTCTGCACTACCTGCTGGATACTGACGGAATTGTTGCCCAGGACACTGGCAATCGTTGCCATGGCCCCCGGCTTGTTCTCCACTGAAAGCCGGAGGAAATAGCGGTTGACGGAATCCTGTATTCCCTTCACCGGAAGTTTGCGGAAGGTTGCCCGGCGCGCTGTCTTGCGGCCGCCGCAGGCGATGGCTCTGGCTATGTCAAAAACATCTCCCATGATGGCGGAGGCTGTCGGCATCTCTCCGGCTCCGCGCCCGTAAAACATAACGTCCCCAACCGCATCTCCATGGATGAACAGAGCATTGTAAGAGTCGCTGACCGTCGACAGGGGATGCGATTTGGGTATCAGCATCGGATGAACGCGCGCTTCCACTCCCTCTGCTGTCCAGCGGGCAAGCCCGATCAGTTTGATAACGTACCCGAATTCATCTGCCGATTCAATATCCTTGGGCGTAAGCTGCGTGATCCCTTCCGTGTACACATCGGCAAAGGTCACCTTTGAGTTAAACGCCAGAGACGCAAGAATAGCCACCTTTCTCCCGGCATCCAGGCCTTCGATGTCCGCGGTCGGATCGGCTTCCGCATAGCCAAGATCCGTCGCTATCTTCAGCGCCTGCGTAAAATCCATATGCTCCTGCGTCATCTTTGTGAGAATAAAGTTGGTTGTTCCGTTGACAATACCGACGATCTCGTTGATATAGTTGGCAGCAAGACTGTGCTTCAGAGGCCCGATCACCGGTATTCCTCCCGCCACCGCCGCCTCGAACAGGATATCGGTTTTGTTTTCCTCCGCCAGCGCGATAAGCTCATCGCCTTCCTCGGCGATCAGATCCTTGTTGGCGGTCACAACGTATTTCCCCTTCTCCAGGGCCTGGCGGATATAATCACCCGCCGGTTTCAGTCCGCCCATCACTTCGATAATGATCGATATATCCGGATCGTCAATGATCTCCTGCCAGTTGTTTGTCAGAACGGAAGGATCCGCAACCTTCTTCGCAGCCTTCTCCAGGTTGCGGACCAGAATCTTCTTAATACGTACATCCGCGTTCAGTTTATTCTTCATGTCCGGAGCCTGAAGCTGAAAAACCTTATAGACCCCGGTCCCTACTGTTCCAAGTCCCAGAAGGGCTGCTTTAATTACATTATTATCCATACGATGTCCTCAATCTCCCTGCATATTCATGCCGGATATCGAATTCTGCTGACCGTTCTGAATAGCCCCGAAGCTGTTTTGATATCCCGCACTATTGAACACTATAAATGCTTTCCCGCAAACATGCAAGAAGAAGGCTGCCTTGCGCCCTTTTCCTGCCTTGTGTTACAAAGCAACAGGCACAGCGCCTTCCTCGATCGGGCAGACGTACCCTTCCGAGGTTCTTTCCTCAAATTCACTGCGGATTTTTTTAAGTTCTTCCGGTTTCTCGTACAGATCGATCGCCGTCATCGCCAGCACTTTTCCTGCCTCCAGCATGGCTTTTGCGCCGATGGACGTTCCCGCACAGGAAACATTCTGCCAGGAATGACCGGGAGCCCCGCTGACAAAGGCAGCACAGTGAATCTGGCCGGTCGGTGTCTCCCAGCTGACATCCCCCACATCCGTTGAACCCGGTGTAAAACCGCCCGTATGATATAGCGGAATCAGGAAATTATTCAGTGCGCGGGTCCCGTTTTCCGACAGGCGGCGGACTTCCTTTTCTGTCTTCTCGTCAAACTGCGCGGCTATTCCCGGCGCAGCCGTATCCGGGCACTTCTTTTTTAATTCCCGGGCAAAATCAAGCTCTTCTCTCGTATAGTTCGGAAGCCCCTGGTCCTTAAAATTCTGATACAGCAGGTCCTCCAGCGCATAGTTGGGAACAACATCCGCTGTCCCGTCGATGAACACCCGCTCGTACGATGTTTCCGTCATCAAGGCTGCGCCGTCGGCAATGTTATCTACCCGCTTCAGAAGCTTTACGGTTTCCCGCACGCGGTTGGCGCGTACCATGTACAATACGGAAGCGTGATCCTGTACTACGTTGGGAGAAACTCCTCCTCCGTCAATCATGGCATAGTGAATACGGCAGTCGCTCGTCATGTGCTCCCGCAGATACTGTACTCCGATATTCATAAGCTCCACAGCATCAAGCGCGCTGCGTCCGTTTTCCGGATCCCCGGCCGCATGGGCTGCTCTCCCCTTATATTTGTACAAAACCTGGACGGTCGAATTATTGGTTCCGGAAACCACTTCATTGACATCCTGCGGATGCCAGGTCAGTGCCGCATCCAATTCCCTCCAAACGTTGTCCCGCGCCAGAAAGGCCTTGGCGGCTCCGCCCTCTTCTCCCGGACATCCGTAAAAAATGACTGTCCCCTCCCGGTTCTGCTGTTCCAGATAATTTTTAACAGCGAAGGCAGCGGCGAGGCTGCCGGCTCCCAGAAGATTATGTCCGCAGCCGTGGCCCGGTCCGCCCTCCGTCAGCGGTTCATGCTCCAAACATCCCTTTTTCTGGCTCAGCCCTGAAAGCGCATCAAATTCTCCAAGAAAACCGATTTTAGGGCGCCCCTGACCGAAGGAGGCTCTGAAGGCGGTCGCGATACCGCCCAGGTTTTTTTCAACCGTGAATCCATTTTCCTCCAGCACTTTTTCGTAAAGGGCTGCGGATTTAAATTCTTTCAGGCTAAGCTCCGGGTTTGCCCAGATCTGGTCGCTCACATTCATAAAAATGTTCTGATTTTTATCAATATAGTCTGCTGCCTGCCTCTTCTGACTGTTCATTTTCACTCCGTCTTCTATATCTTATCGAATGGTCCGTCACAGAACCTTTCTCAGGAAATCCTGCAGTCTCGGATGCTGCGGATGGGTAAAGATCTGTTCCGGGGTGTTTTCCTCCAGCATTTTTCCATCTGCCATAAAGACAACCCGGCTGCCTACCTCCCGTGCAAACCCCATCTCATGAGTAACGACAACCATCGTCATTCCCTCATGGGCCAGCTCTTTCATAACATCCAGAACCTCGCCGACCATCTCCGGATCAAGAGCGGAAGTCGGTTCATCGAAAAGCATGACTTCCGGGTTCATACACAGAGCACGAACGATGGCCACCCGCTGTTTCTGTCCCCCGGACAGCTGTACCGGATACGTGCCCGCACGGTCCGCAAGGCCGACGCGGTCCAGCTTTTCCATAGCCATTTTCTCTGCCTCTGACCGATCCATTTTTTTGACAAGAATCGGAGCAATCGTAAGGTTTTCAAGAACTGTCTTGTGCGGAAAAAGGTTGAAATGCTGAAACACCATCCCCATACGCAGACGGAATTTATCAATGTCTATTTTTTCATTCGTAATATCGGTACCGTCAAAGATAATACTGCCCGATGTCGGTACCTCCAGCAGATTCAGGCTTCTCAGGAACGTTGATTTTCCGCTGCCGGACGGCCCGATCACAACCATAACGTCCCCGCGATTGATATTAATGGATACATCATCAAGGGCTTTGATCTTATCCCCTTTATAATATTTCTTCAGGTTCTTCACCTGGATAAGAGCATCTTTGCCGCTTTGCGCGTTATCTCTGGTCACTTGCCCTCATCCTCCTTTCGACATACTTGATAAGCTTGGACGTCGGGAAGCACAGGCAGAAATACAGGAATGTCGCCATCAGCAGCGGTTCCGCGATAATAAAGGTTCCTGACTGGATACTCTTCACATTAAACATAATATCCTGCACACCGATGGTATAGCACACGGAGCTTTCCTTGATAATCGTAACAAATTCGTTCGCGAAAGCCGGCAGAATATTTTTGATTGCCTGCGGCAGCACAATGTGGTGAAGGGTCTGGCTGCTGGACATGCCCAGGCATCGGGCTGCTTCCTTCTGTCCCTGATCCACACCCTCAATGCCGCCGCGGATAACATCGCTCATATATCCTCCGGAGTTCAATGACATGGCCACGACTGCAGGGAAGAATCTTTCAAACTGAATAAATCCCAGAAAAGTAAATTTGGGAAGCTGGATAAAGCCGAAAATAATGTAATAAACGAGGAATATCTGTACCAGCATCGGGGTACAGCGCACGAACTGAACATAGATATCCGCAATCACATTCAGCGCTTTTTTCTTTGAGATAAGCATCATGGCAAGCAGAAATGCCAGCACAAAGCCTAAAAGAACCGTAAACAGAGAAAGCAGCACGGTTACCAGCAGACCCTGTCCGAGCATATTGCGATATTTCCAAACGGTTCCCAGATGTTTCAGACTTAAGGACATATCATTTTCCTTTCACAAAAAGAGACGATAAAATCATTAAAGCGGCTGAATTTTTCACCAGCCGATGAAAACGGGGAGTCCGCTGACTCCCCGCCGTGAGTTTTTATTTCTGTTTTCCGTGGATTACTCGGTTGAAGCTTCCGTCATCATCTCGCCGTTCTCATCCAGCTGGCCTTCATATACCTTGCCGGATGCAAGCTCATTTGCCTCTGCTACATATTTGTCCATCGAGCCGTCCACCAGGCAGTTGTTGATAACTGCATTTACGGCCGGAAGCAGATTGCTGCCCTTCTGAAGCGCTACGGCGGATCCCATGGAGTCATACGGAACATCCCATGCAATCATCAGATCCGGATAGTTCTGGATATAGGATTCGGCAACCGCTGTCTCGATGAAGGCACCTTCCAGCTTGCCGCTTTCCAGCTCGGTAATGATATCCGTAACCTTGGCAAGACCGGTGATGTTCGCATCCGGTGTATTCTCCTCTGCCAGCGTGTACTGAATGGAACCTGTCTGAGCGCCAACCGGAAGACCCTTGAAATCGTCATAGGAAGTATATTTGTCCTTATCCGCAGCACGAATTACAAAGCTCTGGCCGCCATAGTAGTAAAGATCGGAGAAATCAAATATCTCCGCACGCTCCGGTTCCGGTGAGAAACCTGAAATGCCGAGATCCACATTGCCGTTCTGCAGCTCCATCAGGATACCGTCGAAATCCATCGGAACTACCTGCAGCTCCAGGCCGAGATCATCCGCAATACGCTGTGCCAGAGAAATATCAAAGCCGGCCAGCTGCGGATCACCGTTATCGTCAATGGAATAGAATTCATAGGGAGCGAAATCCGGACTGGTAGCAACCAGAAGTTTGCCTTCCTGAATGGTGGTAAAGTCTGTCGGGATTTCTTCTATCGTAGCGCCTTCCGCTGCCTTCATAACACCCGGTGCAGCTTCGGTGGCTGCCTCGGTGGTACTTTCTGCAAATGCACTCATTCCCATGGATACTGTCATCGCTGAACCGAGCACTAACGCAAGAACATTCTTTTTCATGATATCTGCCTCCATTTTTCTTTCCGCACAACGGTGCGGCCTGTGCTGTGGTAATGCATAATTATTTATACACGATTATATCACCAGCTTCAGAAAGTGCAAGCAGAAAATGTATATTTTTGCTCTGAATCATGCAAGAAATCCCACTATAAAACTTATAATTTTTAAGCTTTATGCATAAATATGTGAATATATTCATTCAGGCTGTGTAAGCCGGAAGCTTCTTCATAAAAAGTACCCGGAGGAATAATCTTCCGCCGGGTACCTTCTTTCCTGC
>ONLK01000050.1 GCA_900318615.1 uncultured Eubacteriales bacterium | reverse complement strand
AAAAGAGAAAAGGAAAGAGGATTTGACATGGCAATTAAAATTGCACTGGCAGGAAACCCGAACTGCGGAAAGACTACATTGTTTAACAATCTTACCGGCAGTAACCAGTATGTTGGAAACTGGCCGGGGGTTACCGTTGAAAAGAAGGAAGGGCATTACCGCGGAAACCATGATGTAATCATTCAGGATCTTCCCGGTATTTATTCCCTGAGCCCGTATACCAATGAGGAAATCGTTTCCAGAAATTATCTGGTGAATGATAAACCTGACGTTATATTGAATATCGTCGATGGTACAAATATCGAGCGGAACCTGTACCTGACCACGCAGCTGGCTGAAATTGGTCTCCCGATGGTGATTGCCATCAACATGATGGATCTTGTCAGGAAAAACGGCGACAAGATTGACATTGAAAAGCTTTCCGCGGAGCTTGGCTGTAAAATCATTGAAATTTCTGCCCTGAAGGGCGAGTCGATCGACAAGGCCGTTGAACTTTGTCTTAAGGCAGCCGGAGAAGGCAGAAACAATGAGCTTCCACATGTATTTGCCGGCAGCGTTGAACATGCCATCGCCCATATTGAAGAGTCCATCGAACCGCTGGTAAGCGATCGGGAGAACCTTCGCTGGTACGCGGTGAAGGTCTTTGAGCGTGATGAAAAAGCCGTTGCGGGACTTCATATTGACGCTCAGACAATGACGCATCTGGAGCAGCATATTAAAGACTGCGAAAAGGAAATGGATGATGACTCCGAAAGTATCATCACCAGCCAGCGCTACGATTATATTCAGAAACTGGTGGCTAAAACAGTTAAAAAAGCAAAGAGCGGTGTCAAACTTTCCGCGTCGGATAAGATCGACCGCGTGGTAACCAACCGCTGGCTGGCACTTCCTGTTTTTGCGCTGGTCATGTTCGGAGTTTACTATGTTGCCGTAAGTACAGTTGGCACATTTGTGACGGACTGGACGAATGACACACTGTTCGGTGCCTGGATTCAGCCTGCCGTACAGCACGGACTGGAAAGCGCCGGTGCTTCGGGCTGGCTTGTATCTTTGGTTGTTGATGGCATCATCGGCGGACTGGCGGCTCCGATCGGCTTTGTTCCGCAGATGGCTATCGTTTTCCTGTTCCTTTCCATCCTCGAAGACTGCGGATACATGGCACGTGTTGCCTTCATCATGGACCGCATTTTCCGCAGGTTCGGGCTTTCCGGAAAATCATTTATCCCGTTTCTTATTTCTTCGGGCTGCGGTGTACCCGGAATAATGGCTACCCGTACGATTGAAAGCGAGAAGGACCGCCGTATGACCATGATCACAACAACCATGATCCCGTGCGGTGCAAAACTTCCGGTTATCGCTCTGATTGCCGGCTATTTGATGGGCGGCTCACCGTGGATGGCCCCGGCCATGTATTTCGCCGGCATCGGGATGGTCATCCTGTGCTGCATTATTCTTAAGAAGACAAGGATGTTTGCCGGCGATCCGGTTCCGTTCGTTATGGAACTTCCGGCCTATCACATTCCGTCCATTAAGACAGTACTTCTTCACGTATGGGAAAGAGTATGGGCATTCCTGAAGAAAGCCGGAACTATTCTGTTCCTTTGCTGTGCCGTTATGTGGTTCCTTGGCAGCTTCGGAGTCGCAGACGGAACCTTCGGACTGGTTGAGCCGGGCAATTCAATGCTCGCGGTTATCGGCGGTTTCCTTGCACCGGCGTTCCGCCCGCTGGGCTTTGGTACCTGGCAGGCAGTTGCTTCTTCGCTTTCCGGCTTCGTTGCTAAGGAGGGCATCGTTTCCACCATGGGCCTTCTTTCTTCCCTGGGAGAGGAAGTTGAGGAATACAGCACCAGCATGCATCAGGCATTCTCAGCATTCTTCCCGACCGGAATTGCAGCCGTTTCCTTCCTGCTGTTCAATATGTTTGACAGTCCCTGCCTGGCAGCTATATCTTCCATGGCAAAGGAAATCGGAAGCCGCAAATACTTCTGGGAAGCTATTTTGTTCCAGAACGTTATGGCTTACATAGTTTCTCTGATGGTTTATCAAATCGGCGGTCTGGCAGTCGGACAGGTACCGTTCAGCGCAGCCACTATTGTTGCTCTTGCATTTCTTGTGATCATTCTGTATCTGCTGTTTAGAAAGGATCCGAACAAGAAGGCAGAGCATATGAGACGGTTTGCAGGAGCCTGAAAACACGAAGCCAGAGAAAGACTGACATTTATCACCTTCGGCCGGCCATCAGGCCGGCCGATCTTACTATTTTCTTTCAGAAAGGCGTGATACGTGTGAAAGTTAATATTCCAGTTAACAGCACAGATGCTGTGATTTTAATCATACTTGCCGTTTTGTTTGCGGGCGGCGTACGTATTGTGATCGGCTTCTTCAAAAAGCCTCAGAAAAAAGCTTCGGCTGACCGGAAGCGTAATGAAAGCAAATCAGCAGGAGCGGCAAAACAGCAGCGGGTGGTCGTTCGTATTGGCGGCATGATGTGCGGTATGTGTGAAGCACATATAAAGGACGCGATTCGTGAAAGTGTGCCGGAGGCTAAACATGTATCGGCATCCGCCGGCAGGGGCGAAGCAGAGTTTACATTGGACATAAGCAACAATCAGCCCGCTGCGGAACTCTTGACGAAGCTTCATGAAAAAATAGATCCGCTGGGATATGATGTTGAGGATCTCAGGATACAGATAGTTAACGCATAGGACCGGGAATGATGTAACAGAAATTTATAAGGCATAAAATTACGATAACAGCCAGACTGACATTTGCCAAATAGCGGGGAATGGTTTATAATAAACTCACGTTAGTTTAATATTACTTTTGTTTAGCAAAAACCGATAAACCGGCGGCTGAACAGACTTATTCAGAGATATATTATAAAGAAGGCAGGTGCAGCAGTATGGCATATCCACATAATTACAATGAATCCGAGGAGGATTACCTTGAAACAATCCTTATTCTGAGCGGACGGCTTCCGGTTGTGCGGTCGGTAGATATAGCGAATGAAAAAGGGTTTAAGAAATCAAGTATCAGCATAGCCATGAAAAAACTGCGTGAAAAGTCTTTGATCACAGTTACGGATGCCGGCTTTATTTACCTGACAGAAAGCGGCAGGAAGGAAGCGGAAGCAACCTACGAGCGTCACAGGACTCTTCGCGGCTGGCTTGAAATGATTGGGGTAGATGAAAGCACAGCAGAAGCGGATGCGTGCAAAATGGAGCACATCATCAGTGAAGAAAGCTTCCAGGCGATTAAAAAGAGCATTGCAATGGAGAAAAGTGAAGCCAGGAAGAAAAACTCAGACCGCAAGAAAAGTGCGTCCAAAAAGTGAAACCTGCTTCGCAAGACTGTGTTCGGATAGAAGAGGTATAGGTATATGAATTTAATTTCGGCAGTTATATTGGCTGTAATTGTGGTTTTGCTGGTTCTGGCAGCCCGCTATTCCATCCGGCATAAGGGATGCGCCGGCTGTGATGGCAGCTGTACAATGTCCGGCAGCTGCAGCCGCAATAATAAATATGCTTCCAGGGATGGAGATACACGGATTAACTTCCACGTTTACAAAAAAACGAAATAAAGCTGACGGGTAACGGATATTTGTAATCCGTTTCGTCCTTTGCATAGGAACGCGGGCACTTTGTGCCTGCGTTCCTATGCGTTCAATTCCGTTGATGGCGGGACGGTTCAAGTCCGGAGAATACTGCTTAGATTCTGTTTAGCATATGCAATGGAAGCGGCTTTTCTTTATTTCATTCAGTTATCGTCATACTTTTTATACTACTGCCGGCGGCAAAACGCCGGCAGTAATCGTCAGAACACCGCTTATAGTTGATAAAGGTTTTTCTTGCCTGATTGGCGTTGCCATAAACCTTCCAGCAGCCGGTGCATTTACAGTTTTTTCCATGATGTTCCATAAAACCTCTCACATCTTCCACAGGATATCCAAGGAAAATTCCGATCTCGTGCGGAAATTGTTCATTGTTTTTAAGTTTACGGATCAAACGGCACAGACAGGAGGAAACAGAAAAATCCGTATATCCCAGAGGAATCAGCAGCTCTCTGGTATCTTTTCTGTTCAGTGTCTTTTCAAGAGATGTTTTTCGATAGACGTAGACCAGAGTTCGGCATTTTCCTTGTTTCACCGGAATTGCCTGAACCCCCGTTGTGCTTAATTCCCGGTTCCAGTAACGGACGCATTTCATCATTTCATTATTATCCGAAAAAGGGCACGAGAAAAGGCTGCCCGTTTTAATGCCGGCAAGAGTAGGAGCGGCGTGGTATACGATCATTTCTTCACACATGATTCAGCCTCACTTTTCATTTTTATACAGATTTTTTGTCTATATACAGATTTTCCGTCTGCAGCAGGAAATAAGAATAAGGCAGGAACAGAAAAAATCTGCATCCCGATATTGACAAATCTAAATATTAGTATATTCTAATTATAGTAAGTATATACTTACTTTTCAACATAATATTAATTTCTGTAAAGGAGATTTAGTCATGAGCAAGATTGCAGTTGTATATTGGACAGGAACCGGCAATACAGAAGCAATGGCAAACAAGGTAGCCGAGGGAGCAAGGGAGGCAGGTGCAGATGTTACCATGTTTACCGCAGACAGTTTTTCTGCTTCAAAGGCCGGTGACTATGATGCGTTCGCATTTGGCTGTCCTGCCATGGGCGATGAAATGCTGGAGGAGACTGAATTTCAGCCGATGTGGGATGACGTGAAGGGAAGCCTTGGAGCAAAGAAAGTTGGGCTCTTTGGTTCCTGGGGCTGGGGCAATGGAGTGTGGATGGATTCCTGGAAGGAAGATGCAGCAGCGAACGGTGTAAACGTAATTTCAACGGTGATCTGCAGTGACGCACCGGATGAAGCGGCGGAAACTGAGTGCAGGGACCTGGGAAAAACACTTGTCTGAATCTGCACCTGTATTTTCCCGGGTGCCTTTGATAAATCGATATTATCCGATTAGCGATGAAACCGGATAATATCGGTTTTTTGTTTTCGGGAGAAAATGCATAAGTTTGGCCGGATGTGATAAAATCGAAGAGCAGATAAATGACCAGAAAGAAAGATATCCCGGCTCTAAAGGCGGCGGAGAAGGATTATCAGACCAACGTGGATCCTGACTTCAAACTGGACATCATTGAAGAGTCCCAGTCATCGGATATCGAGACACTGATTACCAACGCGGCAGCAGCCGGCGATTACTCGACCGTTCCGGATGTTGTGCTTTTCCAGGATCATTATTTCAACAAATATCATACAGATTATCCGGATGCATGGGTTGCACTGGATGGTGCTGATGTTGACTGGTCTGATTTCAGAGAAGAGAAATTGAGCTACTCAACCGTTGACGGCGTTCATTACGGTTTCCCGGTTGACAACGGTACGGTCATCTGCGCGTACAGAACCGATCTTCTGGAGCAGGCCGGCTATACGATTGATGATCTGACCGGGGTCACCTGGGAAGATTTCATAAAGATCGGCAAAGATGTTTATGACAAGACCGGCAAGTATCTGCTCTCCATGGACGGGGACGGCAACGACCTTCCGTACATGATGATGCAGGCGGAAGGGGCTTCCCAGTTCAGGGACGGCGAGCCGTACATTGCTGAAAACGAGACTATGAAGCAGGTGATCCAGACCATTGAGGATATGGTAGATAACAATGTTCTGTATCTGGCAAATGACTGGTCGGATTACACTGACCAGACGATCATGGGCGACATGGTAGCCGGCGTTATGAACGGAAACTGGATCATCCCGACGGTGGAGCAGGTAACAGACAACAGCGGCAAATGGGAAATCACCACCATGCCGACCCTGTCCGGCGAGGAAGGCTATGCTTCCAACGGCGGTTCTTCTTTGTACATTACGGCAAACTGCCAGAATGTTGATCTGGCTAAGAAGTTCCTGGCGTACACCTTCGGCGGCGGCTCGGTAGCAGAAACCGGAACCTCCATTACGTATGACGATGCGCTGACCAACGGCGGTGTTATTACCACATGCATCAGCGCCGGCAAGAGCGATGTTTACGGCCAGGGCGTTGAGTTTTTCAATAACCAGCCGATTTACAGCAAGATCGTTGAGATGGGATCACACGTACCGGTTGTAGAGCAGAGCGATTATCATTATCCGTGCCGTACGTATGTTGCAGCAGCGATCATCAACATCCACAATGGCGCAGATATTGACGACGAGCTGAAGAATGCGGAAGATCAGCTCCGCTTCGAGATGGGACTTTGATTCAGGAGACTCGGACACAAGATTTAGGAGACTCAGACACAATTCGTTTAGAGACTGATCAGACACACATCAGTTGCACAGAGGCTGAAAAGTGGGGATGCGGCTGTGACCGTATCCCTTTTTGTGAAGGCGGCGAGTCAGAAGTCATGATGCAAGCTTGCGTGCATAATCATGGCTCCTGGCGACCGCTCATCATCGGGTGCGGAGCACGAGATGAAGGCACAGCCGCCGTATCGGGCAGGGCAGAGGAAATCTGACCTGGCCGGTCATCAAAGTAACAGTAATAGAAAAACGGGAGGCTCAACCGTGGAAACAACAAAGAAGAAAGGACTTGGACAAGTCATTGGATGTAGCAAACGGTAAACTGACATTCGGAACATACGCGGCGGAGAATTTTATTCGTCTGACCACGGAAAATGATTTGTGGGGTACGTTGGGAAATTCATTCTTATATGCACTCGTACAGGCCGTTCTGGCACTGTTCATCTGCTCCCTTGCAGGCTTTGGTTTTGAGTTGTATCATGATAAAGAGAAGGACCGGCTGTTCGGTATTCTGCTTCTGGCGATGATGGTGCCGCAGGTTGCTACGATGATCCCGCTGTTTCGCATGATCTCGAAGATGAAGCTTCTGAACACCGTATGGGCATTTATCCTTCCGTCCATCTCAACTCCGTTCCTGATTATGATGTTTCGCCAGAATTCGCGAAACTTTCCGACGGAGATCATGGAGGCTGCCCGGGTTGACGGCGTTTCAGAGTTTGGCATTTTCTGGAAGATTTATATGCCCATCATGAAAGCGACCTATGCGGCAGCCGCAGTTATTACTTTTATGAATGCCTGGAACTCTTACCTGTGGCCGAAGGTTGTTATGACCGATAACCGTGCGCAGACCATGCCGATGCTGATTGCCAATCTGTCCTCCGGCTATGTGACCGATTACGGGGAACTGATGATGGGCGTTTTGTTCTGCTCGGTTCCGACCATGGTTATTTTCTTCATCCTGCAGAAACAATTTGCAGAAGGCATTACGGGTTCCGTCAAATAAGCAGATCTTTGATCACACGGGCGCTGTGCACAGCTATATGCAACTGTACTTTATTATTTTCATTATTAGTTATTATTTTCATGGTGAAAGAGGCATCTTATGTCAGACTTCGATTACAGCAAACTTTCAGAACCGGAATTTTTTGAAGAAAACCGTCTGAGTGCTCACTCAGATCACATGACATCCGCCACCCGCCGGGAGGCGCTGGAGGAGAAAAGTTCCCTGAGACTGAGCCTGAACGGGCTGTGGAAATTCACATACAGTCCGACTCCGGCTCTGGCTCCGGCAAATTTTCAGGATATGTCGGTGGACTGCCATACCTGGGGAGATATCCGTGTACCCGCTCATCTTGAGATGGAAGGGTACGGCGTCCCGCAGTACGTGAATACGCAGTACCCGTGGGATGGCCATGAAGATATTGATCCGCCGGAAGTCCCGGAAAAATATAATCCGACGGGAAATTATGTGCGTTATTTTACCCTGCCGGATGGTTTTATTCAGAATGGACTTTTTTTGCGGCTGGACGGAGTGGAAAGTGCGGCAGCTGTCTGGCTGAACGGCCATTATGTCGGCTATAGCTCCGATACATTTGATGCCAAAGAATTTGAGCTGACGCCGTATGTGACTTCGGGCGAAAACAAACTGGCCCTTCAGGTTTTTCGTTTCAATGCGGGAAGCTGGATGGAAGACCAGGATTTCTATCGTTTCTCCGGAATTTTCAGGAGCGTTACACTGTTTACGTACGCGCGGGCAGATGTCCGCGACCTTAAGGTTGTGACCGCTCTTTCCAATCAGTACCGCCAGGGAACGCTCGAATTTACCCTGAAAACGACAGGCAGCGGAACGGCGCGGCTGAGTCTGGTCCGCCAGAAGGCAGATCCTGTCCTTGCCCGGTGGACGGATGATGGTGAAGCTCTGGCGTATACGGAAGTGAAAATAACGGACGAGGCAGGAGACAATGCCTCAGCCCCCGAAGACAATGTCTCAGTCCCCGAGATTACGGGCCGTTTTGCCATCGATGACCCGGCTCTTTGGAGCGCTGAGGAACCCAACCTGTATGCGCTCTGGATAGAGCTTCTGGACGCGGACGGCCGGTCCTGCGGCTTTATCCGCCAGGATATCGGCTTTCGGGAGTTTACGCTCGGCGACGATCATATTATGCGTATTAACGGAAGAAGGATTGTATTCAACGGGGTAGACCGCCACGAGTTTTCGTCTTTGTTCGGACGCGCCATTACGGAAAAGGAAATGCTGACGGACATTCTGAACTTTAAGCGTCATAATATCAACGCTCTTCGCATGAGCCACTATCCCAATAATACGGCCATGTACCGTCTGTGTGACCGGTATGGAATTTACGTGATGGATGAAAACAACCTGGAAACGCATGGAACCTGGGATGCCTATCTTCACGGAGCAAAGGACATGGACTATGTAATTCCGGGCGATCATCCACAGTGGCTTCCGATGCTTCTGGATCGGGGAAAGTCGATGTATGAGAGAGATAAAAACCACCCGGCTGTTCTGATCTGGTCCTGCGGAAACGAGTCGTTCGGAGGCCGGGATTTTCTTGAACTTTCCAGGTATTTTCACCGGGAGGATCCGGCGCGCCTGGTTCATTACGAAGGCGTGACACGCGACCGGAGGTACAATGAGACATCCGACATAGAATCACATATGTATCCGCCGGTGGAAGAGATTCGGGATTACCTGAAGGAACACCGCGACAAACCGTACATTTGCTGTGAGTACGCGCATGCGATGGGCAACTCCAACGGGGGTATGTTTAAGTACACGGATCTGACAGAGGAAGATCCGCTGTACCAGGGAGGTTTCATCTGGGATTATATTGATCAGTGTATCGCGCTGAAAGACCGGTATGGAAAGCCGTATTCCGGATATGGCGGAGACTGCGGCGAGCGTCCGACGGATTATGATTTCTGCGGCAACGGCATTGCCTTCGGCGATGCGGACCGGACGCCGTCTCCCAAGATGGCAGGTGTGAAGTATCTTTATCAGCCTTACCGTATTACAGTGAATGCGGCGGCAGATAGCTGTCATATAAAGAGCCGCCGTCTGTTCAGGGATGCATCGGATCTGATAGCACGTATCGAAATACATCGATATGGCAAGCTGGTGACTTGCCATTCGTTTGAGCCGGAAATCAGGGCGGGCGAAGAAATTCAGTTCGGGCTCGGAATTGGCGAATTTCTTGCCGGTGACCCGGAACCGGGAGAGTACACGGTGACCGTCTCCATGCTATTAAAGGAAAAGACCATGTACGCGGACGCCGGTTTTGAGATGGCGTTCGGGCAGGATGTTTTCAGGCAGGGACTCGATGAATATAATCGCGTGACCGGCAGCAGGGCAATGGCGGAGGAAGCCGGGAATGAGGCGGAAGGTTCCGGACGTTTTATCCCGCAGGGGCTCTTTACCCGTACATCAGATGAAAGGCTGACATTGGCGGCTGTCCGCCCGTACATTTATACAGCAGGAAAATATAATATCGGGGTCCGCGGCGAGCATTTTGAAGCCTTGTTCTCGATGCTGTCTGGCGCCATGACAAGCTATGTTTACGGCGGCAGACAGATGCTGAAGGCTCCGGTAAAACCGAACTTCTGGCGTGCACCGACCGAGAATGATTACGGAAACGGCATGCCGCAGCAAAGTGCGCAGTGGAAGATTGCAAGTCTTTATGTGACACACAAGAAAGATGTGTATACAAAGTACGAGCACTTCATGGAGCCGCTGCCGATGCACTGGGCGGACAGAAAAACCTGTGTGCAGGTGGAGTTTGCGTATCGGATGCCGACCGTTCCGGCTTCCTCCTGCAGGATGATATACCAGGTATACGGGGACGGAACGGTGGAGATGGAAGTTTCCATGGACAGCATTCCGAAGGAGATGGGACTGCTTCCGGAGTTCGGCGTTATCGGGAAGCTGGATGCGGATTATAATCAGCTGACCTGGTACGGACCGGGACCTGAGGAAACCTACATAGACCGCATGGCCGGTTCAAGAGTCGGACTTTACCGTGCAAAAGTGACGAATCAGCTGACACCGTATCTTCTGCCGCAGGAGGCAGGAAATCATGAAAAGGTCCGGTATGCTGCCGTTACCGATGAAAAAGGCCGCGGACTTTTGTTCGCCGCCGACACGTCCGGCGGTATGAACTTCAGTGCGCTGCCGTGGACGCCGCATGAAATAGAAAATGCGGCGCATAGCTTCGAACTTCCGCCGGTTCATTATACGGTATTTCGGGCCAGCCTTGGCCAGCTTGGCATAGCCGGCGATAATTCGTGGGGAGCCGAAACCCATCCGGAATTCAGAATCCCAACGGATAAGCCGCTGACATTCCGTGTGCTGTTCCGCGGGATCTGAGACAAAAGACATAGCGCTTCACGGCATCTGCGAAAGACGCATGTGGTTTTACAGCATCGTCGGAAAACGCATATGGCTTTATAGCATCTGCGGAAAGCGCATATGGCTTTATAGCATCATTGGGGGCCGAAAGACCTTTGGCTCCCAACCTCACATAAATAAATCAGGCAGCCGCATCGATCAACATCGATCGATGTCCTGTACATAAATGGGACTGCAGGTATTCCCTTGCTGTTTTCTGCCGGGGGTGTGCCTTTGAGCCGGCACATGCCGACGCAGAACAGAACCCGAAAAACGTGTGCGGAGGATGAAAACTCATCCTCCGCACGCGCTTTTTACGGGTAGAGTAAAAGTGCGGCCGAAGTCCGGGCATTAGCCCGGAACTTTCGCCGCGGCTTTATGCGGGTCAAATTTCGGCGCGGTCGAAGTCTGTGTATTAGCCCGGATTTTTCGCCGCGGCTTGCTGTGGGTCATGTTTCGGCACGGCATAAGTCTGGACATTAGCCCGGAACTGTCGCCGCGGCTTGCTGTGGGTCAATCAAGCACGCGGCATAAGTCTGGGCATTAGCCCGGAACTGTCGCCGCGGCTTGCTGTGGGTCAATCAAGCACGCGGCATAAGTCTGGACATTAGCCCAGATATTTCGGCGCGACTTGCTGTGGGTTATATTTGATGTGAAATTGATTTTGGCCTAAAACTAATGTTTTGCTGCGACATAATGGTTATCAGCTTTTTATTGTAAATTGTACAAATTATCTATAAAGTGTGTTATATTCATTATGTGTACTGTCCTGCAATTCAAAAATTGTCCTATATCCCTTTCATTTACCAATCTCATTTTTGCATTTTTTACCTTTCTATCTATCTTTTTTTCATTACCAAATCATGGAGGCGTTTATATGCGTAGGAAAGATTTATATTCTGGAGAAGATTCTGATGAGTTAATTGCCCAACTAAAAGCCAGGCGAAATTTTCTTAAGGAAAAAATTGCCTATATTGAGAAATGGAAGAATGCACATCCACAAAATTACCCTCTTTGCATCAAAAAGCGCGGTAACAGTTTTGCATATTACATTGTTAAGGATTCTAATCAGGTTTATATTTCACAGAACGAAAAGAAATGTATCTGCCAGTATGCTCAAAACAGTTACTATGCTAAAGTCCTGGCGAGCGCATGTTCAGAATACAATAAAATCAATACTATTCTGCAGTACTATCCTAAATTACCTGCTGAAAAGATATATGAGAATCTTTCAGATAATAGAAAGGATCTTGTCAATTCTATTACTTTAACTGATGAAAATGTTATTGCAGATTTCTATGCTCTTACTCAAAAAAATGATAAAGTCAATTCTTCTTATCACCCGGAAGGTCTTACTCAAAAAACAGCTCGTGGGGAGATGGTTAGGTCAAAATCAGAACAGCTTATCGCCAATAGCTTATATTACGCCAATGTGCCCTACATATACGAACAGCGTCTCGAGAAAAATGGTATAAATTGTCTTCCTGATTTTACTGTTCAAAATGTACGTGAAAGAAAAATAAAGTATTGGGAACACCTTGGCAGGATGGATGAGCCAACTTATGCCGAAGGAGCAGTTAAAAAAATAAACAATTATATCAGTGCTGGTTTTTTGCCAGGTGATACCTTGATCATAACGATCGAAACAGCGCGAAATCCTCTCGATGCGAGCATAATAAATTCAATTATAGAGAATTATTGTTTGTGAGAACTGCGAATTGCAGATAATCCATTGCATGAGGATGAGATGGGGCACAAGTCCTGGCTTTAGCCCGACACTGACGCCGCGGCTTGCTATGGGTTATGCAAGTACGCGGCGAAAGCCTGGATACTAGCCCGGTTCTTCTGCCGCGACTTGATACGGACTATGTTTCGGCGCGGCTAAATACTGAATATTAGCCCGGAACTGACGCCGCGGCTTGCTATGGGTCATGC
>ONLK01000080.1 GCA_900318615.1 uncultured Eubacteriales bacterium | reverse complement strand
AGGAACAGCGATGTGGTTATTTAAGAAGAAGTTTACGCTTTTAAATACGAACAGCCAGGAGGAACTGGACCGAAAACAGAAACTATTAAATGATGCCGGGATCAGGACAAACACCTGGGATACGAACCCGTTTCCGGTGTTGGGCGGCGCACATATGAAAACAGCCGACTGGTCCGGAAAAAGACCGGAAATGAAGGATGATCAGCGCGTGATTCACCATCTGGAGGTAGCCGCCGTGGATCAGTACAAGGCGATGAAAATTTTAATGGAAGACGGCGGCGCAGACCCTGGCCGGGAACAGAGTACCTGAACAGGTAAGGGACAGGATAAAGAAATCAAATAAAGATAGAATAAAGAAATAGAATAAAGAAATAGAATAAAGAAATAGAATAAAGAAATGAGCATGAATGGAGATAAAAGATAGGAATGCTTACCATGTATGATGGCCGCCCGGAGGACACGGCAGGACGGCTCGAAAAGGAAATCAGGGTTTACAATCTGCTTGACAGCCTGCAAATTCCATACAAGCGGGTGGATCATGCGGCCGCCAACACAATGGAAGCATGTAAGGCAATTGATGAGACACTGAAGTGCACCATATGCAAGAACCTGTTTCTGTGCAACCGCCAGCAGACCAGATTTTATCTGCTGATGATTCAGGATATGAAAAAATTTAAGACAAAAGACATTTCCGCTCAGATCAACTCATCGCGGCTTTCTTTTGGCCCGGCCGATAAAATGGAAGAATATCTGGACAGTACACCGGGTTCGGTCAGCGTAATGGGACTGATGAACGATCACGAAAACCAGGTTCAGCTGCTGGTGGATGAGGATGTGCTGAAAGGAGAAGAAGTAGGCTTTCATCCGTGCATCAATACATCAAGCCTGAAAGCAAAAACCAGGGATATCTTCGAAAAATACCTTCCTGCGGTACACCACGACATGATCCTGGTACACCTGTAGGAGAAAATGAACGCAAAAACAAGGCCGGCCGCGCATACCATCCTGCGGCCGGCCTTCTTCTGCACCCGGATTTATCACAGTTTATTCACGCTTTCGTCCTTGTTTGAACATAAAGAGACGGTATTGTATGCGCATAACTCCTTAAAACATTTTCGTAAATCTGAGGGCGGTTATCGGACCGGCTTAGGATGGAAAGGATGAATTCTATGAAGAGAAAATATTTGGCGGTTATGCTTGGCGCAGTAATGACAGCTTCCATGACAGTAAATTCAGTTACTTTTGCCGAAAACACAGCAGCTAAGGCAGCAGCGGATGCTGCAGAAGATACAGCAGCGGATACTGCTGAAGATACTTCGGAGAGTACATCTGAAGACGGCGCTGGTGCAGTTCAGGAAGAAGATACCATTTACGGCGAGGTAACGGCTGTGGATGACACATCGATCACAATCGATGTGGGAACCCTGAGCCGGAACGCAGAAGGACAGAGCGCTCAGGCACCCCAAAAGCCATCCGGGGAGGGCGGTATGGGGGCTCTGGGAGGACAGGGCGGTCCCGGCGCTTCCGATAATTCCTCCGTGAACTATTCGGCAGCCCATGAGTATTCCGGGAGCACCGATATCAGCGGCGAAGATCTCACATCGACGGGCGTCGATGAGAATGCGGTCCTCGCAGACGGCCCGGACGCGGAAGTTTCCATCTCTGATTCCACCATCCGCCGGGATTCCGGGAATAGTACCGGCGGAGATAACTCCAGTTTTTACGGGGTAGGTGCCGCTGCACTGGCCACGGACGGCACTTTATATATTGATGATTCTGCCATTACAACCGATGCGAAGGGTGGGGCAGGAGCCTTTGCCTACGGAGATGGGAAGGTATATATTGCGGACACAACCATCAATACGAACCAGGATACTTCCGGCGGTGTTCATGTAGCCGGCGGTGGTACCCTGTACGCCTGGGATCTTGACGTAACCACAAACGGGGAGTCTTCGGCAGCCATCCGGTCGGACAGAGGATCCGGAACGGAAGTGATTGACGGCGGCACCTATACTTCCAACGGAGCAGGCAGCCCGGCAATCTATTCGACCGCCGATATTACCGTAAATGATGCAGACCTGACGGCAAACGGATCCGAGGCGATCTGCATTGAAGGACTGAATACAATCCGGCTGTTTGACTGCGATCTGACCGGCAATATGCCTGATCAGGATCAGAACGATACAACCTGGAATGTCATCGTATACCAGAGCATGTCCGGTGACTCTGAGGAAGGCAACGGAACCTTTGAAATGACCGGCGGCACTCTGACCGCAAAGAACGGCGGTATGTTCTATACAACGAACACCCAGTCCACCATCACGCTGAAGGATGTGGATATCACGTATTCTGACGATAATCCGTTCTTCCTTCAGTGTACCGGAAATGCGAACCAGCGTGGCTGGGGCGAAGCCGGAAATAACGGAGCCGACTGTCTGTTTACGGCAATCCAACAGGATATGGAAGGCAATGTAATCTGGGATTCTATCAGTGATCTCGACTTCTACATAACAGACGCAAGCAGCCTGACCGGAGCTTTTGTAAATGATGAAACCTATGCGGGTAACGGCGGGGAAGGCTATGCAAATGTTTATATTGACAGTACCAGCACCTGGACGGTAACCGGCGACAGCACCGTAACCAGCCTGTTTAATGAAGGAAAAATCGCTGACGAAGAAGGAAATACCGTATCCGTTGTCGGAACCGATGGAACCGTATACGTAAAAGGTGACAGTGATTACACAATTACCGTTGCCAGTTATTCAGACAGCGCAGACATGAGCGGTGCTTCCTCCGTATCGGTTTACAGTGATTACGCAGTTGAGAAGCCATCCCAGTTTGAAGAAGCCTGAAACAGAAATGGAAACGGAAAATACATTCAAGCAGCATAAAAGGACCGCTGCCCTTCACTTTTGGATTTTCGGTGAAGGGCGGCGGTCCCTGCTGCAGGTTGGGAATGGTAATGATGCCGGGTTTGTGCTATGATAAATTCAATTTTGACGGCCCTGGTACAGGCAGCTGTTTATTTCTGGAGGAGTTTGGTCATGAAAATAATGTTTTATACGCTTCGGCCTTTTGATGAACTTACCTATGCGGAAAAATTTCGCGGAGAATACGGAATAGACTTTAACCATACGGTTGAATATCCGAATGCCGAAAACATGGAGATGGCACGCGGGTGCCAGGCAGTCAGCACCACTCCGTGCGACATGAGCGCTCCGGTGCTGGATCGGTTTTACGATCTCGGTGTCCGCTATATCTGCTGCCGCTCCATCGGCTATGACAATGTGGATCTGGCGCACGCGAAAGAGCTGGGTATGCGGGTATCCAATGTAAACTACGCACCGGGTGGAGTTGCCAACTATGCGATCATGCTGATGCTGATGCTGCTGCGCAAAATACCGCAGACCATGCAGCGCGCCAATATTCAGGACTTTACACTCCACGGCAAACTTGGTCGCGACATCTCCCGCTGCACGGTGGGGGTGATTGGAACCGGGCGAATCGGCCGCACGGTTATCAAAAGTCTGAGCGGATTTGGCTGCCGGATCGTTGCCTATGACCTTTATCCGAATGAAGAAGTGCGCAAATATGCCGAATATGTATCGCTTGATGAACTCTATGCGCAGAGCGATATCATCACGATTCATACGAATGCCACCAGCGCGGATTATCACATGCTGGATGAAAATGCTTTCCAGAAATGCAGGGATGGAGTGATCATCGTAAACTGTGCCCGCGGACAGCTGATTGACACGCGTGCACTGATCCGGGCGCTGGAGAGCGGGAAGGTTGGCGCAGCTGCCCTGGATGTAATGGAAAATGAAAACGGACTATATTACTACAACCGTGTCGGCGATCTTATTCACAATGAGGAAATGGCTATTCTGCGTACCTTCCCGAACGTTATACTAAGTCCGCACACGGCATTTTACACGGACGATGCGGTGGAGAGCATGGTCCGCGGCGTTTTTGAGAGTGCAAAGGCATTTGAGGACGGGACAAAAAACGTCCATGAGGTTAAGCTTCCATGAAGCCCGGCCTTCGCGAGGCAATACTTCCATTTCACGAGGCAATACTTCCATGAGAATATGGAAACACGATTGAAACAGGAGAGAAAAATATGACACCACAGGAAACGTATGAATACTGGCTCAAAAATCTGAAGGAGGGAGATCCTCTGAAGGAGGAGCTGCTTTCGATTCGCGGCAATGAAAAAGAAATTGCGGACCGCTTTTACCAGGAGATTGTCTTTGGAACCGCCGGTCTGCGGGGAATCTGCGCCGCCGGCACAAACCGTATGAATGTACGGACCGTCGGACGAGCCACCCAGGGAATTGCCAATTACATCTTAAAATCCGGACTGGATAAGGGAAGGGGGCTGGTGATTGCCTACGACTGCCGTTATCATTCGAAGGAATTTTCCGAACTGGTCGCTTCCATTATGGCAGGAAATGGTATTCGTTCCTACCTGTTTCCATCCATGCGCCCTACGCCGGAGCTTTCCTATGCGATCCGCAGGCTTGGCTGCATTTCCGGAATCAATATGACAGCCAGCCATAATCCGAAGGAGTATAACGGATATAAAGTATACTGGGCGGACGGAGCACAGATTTCCGGAAAGGTTTCGGATGGAATGCTCGAGGAGATACAGAAGCTGACATTTTTTGACGATTTTAAGAAAATGCCCCTCAGAGAGGCCATCGACAGGGGACTTGTTGTTATGCTCGGGGAAGATATCGACCGCAGCTACCTGGATTATGTGGAATCGATGAAACTGCATGACAGCGATGATCTGGACACAGATGTGTGCATTGTCTATACCCCGCTGAACGGGGCAGGATCCATTCCGGTACGTACCGTACTGGCAGAGCGCGGTTTCACAAATTTCCATATTGTACCGGAACAGGAGAATCCGGATCCTGAATTTACAACGGTCGGATATCCGAACCCGGAGGACCCGAAGGGATTTGAACTGGCGGAAAAACTCGGATATCAGGTCGGAGCTGAGGTGCTTATTGCCACTGACCCGGACAGCGACCGTATGGCAATTGAACTTCTGGAAAAAGACGGAAAATACCATCCGATGAATGGAAACCAGACCGGCGCCATGCTGATTGCCTACAAGGCACAGGGGCTGAAGGAGCAGGGAAAACTTCCCGAACAGGCAGCCCTTGTCAAATCCATTGTTACCGGCGATATGGGAAAGGCCATCGCGGAGGATTATGGCATTCATGTATTTGAAGCTCTGACCGGGTTCAAGAATATCTGCGGACGTATTCCCGAACTTGAAAAGAAGGGATATACGTACTTTTTCGGCTATGAAGAAAGCATAGGCTGCGCGCCGGGAGAAGCCGTGCGTGACAAGGATGGGGTTGCCTGTGCCATGCTGGTGGCCGAGATGGCCGCGTGGTGCAAAAAACAGGGGATCACGGTCCGCGGCTATCTGGAAAGCCTCTACAGAAAATACGGATACTACCGTGAAATTGAGGAGTCCATCGTTCTGAAAGGCATGGAGGGCGCAGCCCGGATTCAGCGGATGATGGCTGCCTTCCGCAGGGAAAAACCGCAGACTTTCGGGAAATATAAGGTTTATAAAATTACGGATTACAAGGATGGCTATGAGGACATTCCCTCTTCCAATGTTCTGAAATACGAGCTGGGTGACGGAACCTGGTTTGCCATGCGTCCGTCCGGCACGGAACCAAAGATTAAGTTTTATTATTATACGGTGAGCTCCGATCCGAAGGAATCAGAGCAGCGTGTGCAGGAAATACGGGACATTGTCTATGCTAAAGTGAACGCAGTGGAATGATGAAGGTCAGGTAAACAGATAATGAATATTATATTCATATTCAACAGTGCCCTGCTCGGCTTCGGACTGGCGATGGATGCGTTTTCCGTATCCATTGTCAACGGTCTGAATGAACCGCACATGAGCCGGAGCAGAATGTGCGGTATTGCCGGCACCTATGCCCTTTATCAGTTTGCCATGCCAATGGCCGGCTGGTTCTGCGTTCACACGATCGCGAAGCAGTTTATCCGGTTTCAGATATTCATTCCGTGGATTGCGCTGCTCCTTCTGTGTCTGATCGGCGGAAAGATGCTGGCGGAAGGCATCCGGAAGATGAAACAGAATAAGTACGGGGAAGATGACGGCGCAAATAATCAGGATACCGCCGGAAAAATGGAAACGGATCATACTGCCG
>ONLK01000084.1 GCA_900318615.1 uncultured Eubacteriales bacterium | reverse complement strand
CCTGGGTTACAGAACCCCGGATGAAATCTTCGAGGAGGAAATCGACCGAATCTACCAGGCTACTGCCTAGCGGAGGGTGTCCAACTTGTTATTGCAATTTACGAATTAAGACAGAGCAACAATTCCGTAGATCATGTGGAGGTGATAACCATGATGTATCCATTCTTAACTTTGGATGATGGAACCGGGATTGTTCATTCGCAGATGCTTAAACAAGGCAAAGTAAAATTTATGTTGAAAAAGCGGAGAGCTTTGTACACAATGCTGGCGTTTCGCAAACGCCAGTTTGGAATATTGTGTGGAAACGTGTTTTAAGCGCATATTTGATTTGAGGGGGATGTTATGAAGAAGGTTATTATTGCATTTTTGACACTGTGCCTGGTAGCAGGCAGTACGATGTTGCATATGCTGAGGATATCGATGCTCAGATTGAGGCATTGGAGAGTCAGATTAGAGAACTTCAAAGCCAGCTGGATACTCTTAAAGCTCAGAAAGCTCAGAGTGATGTCGGTGGAGACGTTACGGTTGTTGGCCGCGTAGAGAATGATACGTCAGAAGACGACATATATGTTTATGTCCAGGCTATGCTTTATAATGCTGAGGGGAAAATAATTGGTATCACAGGAACAAACGGGCGAGACATTCTCCCTGTGGCACGTGATCGGAAAAACCAGCATCAGAAGGGGTTATAAGAAGGGACGTATCATCGTTGGGAATAAGATGATTCCGGGTGTTGAAGGCGACCTGTGCGAGTATGTAAGGGAATATGTCGCAGGAAAATATGACGAGCTTGAACTTTCCGGCTATAACCTGGAAGTGGATATTCCTGAACAGAGAATGTACGGAACATTTGACCGGATGCAGCTGAAGCGGGCATTTGAGAATATCATCGCAAATGCTGTAAAATATACGGAGCCGGGAACGGTGATCCGCATCAGTATTACATGCGAAAGTGAAAGCCCGGACAAGGCAAAGAGCAGCAGCGCAATAAAAGACAAAAAATGGATGCGGATAGAGCTGGGCGATAACGGACCCAGCATACCGCAGCAGTACAGAGATACGATTTTTGAACCCTTTGTCGTCGGCGATGAGTCCAGAACCAGCGGGAAGAGTACCGGACTTGGGCTGTCATTGCACGGCAGATCGTGCGGCTTCACGGCGGAAAGATCACACTGCTTGACAGACCGGGTACCGTATTCTGTATAAAACTTCCGCTTTTATAATGAAGAAAAGGAGCGCCTCGGCGTTCCTTTTTCAGAATACCCGCTCTCGCTTTAATCCAGGAATCTTTCATATGTGTCAACTGACTAAGCCATTGAGCGTTATGACCGTCATAATGTTCTAAGACTTTATTTATAGTGTCTTCCTATTTTTCAGATAAATTGCCCTTCCCAACAGTCTCATCACTGACAGTTGCTAAATACATGGTGCCACATCTGGCTTTTGACAGTGTATTATGGAGAATATGAGACTTCTGTTGGACTGGATGGAATTGTATACGGTGGTGAACCGATTGAAACATCCAAAGTAACAAAAAGGTTCGCCGATAGTTTATCGCCGGAACGGGAAACTTTTGTAGCCAAATGGCGCTATGAACTTAACTAAATAGTATATTGCTTCATCCTCGAAGTTCCGCTATAATACGCTCTAAACACGCAAGAATACCGGGGAAAGTCCCGGCTGCGTGGTGTATGGTCAGCATACAGGCTGCATGGGAAATGCCGGGGGGTACCCGGTGCGACGAGGAGGATGCGTATGTTTGAAAAAAGAAGACGATGGACTGGATGGATGCTGGCACTGACTATGATGCTCAGTCTGGCACCGCAGGGCGTGCTGGCAGGGGAATTGACGCCGCCGGCAGTTCACGAGGAGGAGACTGGCGGCGGTGCTTCTGCCGCCGTAGAAAGTGTGGGAACCGGGGCGGAGACTGGAATATCCTCAAGTCAGGAAAATGGCCCAGGAAGCAGCGGAGGTGAAAACGCGCAGCCGGAATCCGACGCATCAAAGAACAGCACGGGTGAAAACACTCAGCCGGAATCCGACGCATCAAAGAACAGCACGGGTGAAAACGCACAGCCGGAATCCGACGCATCAAAGAACAGCACGGGTGAAAACACGCAGCCGGGAACGGACACATCGGAAAATGCGCCGGAAAACACACAGGCAGGAGACGATGCATCGGAAAAAAGTGCACAGGATAATGTTCAGCCGGGAACGGACGCATCAATGAACGGCGGAGAGAACGCTGAGTCCGTAACCGGGTCAGTGACGGATGAGGCCTCTTCCGAGGCAGGCGGCAGCAGCGCTTCTTCCGAAGGCAGCCATCCGGCGGTGGCACTGGAAGCAACGGCGGATGACGGAACTTCCATTCATATCGATGCGCCGGAAGGAGCATTTCCGGAAGGAATCCACGTTACCGTGAAGGCAGTCGAACCGGATCAGATCCTGGATGCGCTCCGGACGGCATCGGACGATCCTGAATTAGCCGCGTAGGATGTTGCTGCCTATGATTTCGATTTCTGGATTGACGACGGAACACATCAGATCGAGCCGGAGAAGGAGATTACAGTCCAGATCGGACTTCCGGAGTTTGAATCCGGGGACACGGTCAGTGCCTGGCATCTGGACAGCGAGTCGGATGAAACCGCGGAAAGTGAGACGGTGACGGCGGAAAGCGCATCCGGAATGGCAACGATCACATCGGATGTATTTTCCATCCATGCGATTGTGATTCGCAGGCAGGCAGCCGGCGGAGTGACGATTGATTATGACGGTGACAGCACGATTCACTCAGTGGCAGGGCCTGACAATTCGAAGATTATTCTGTTCTGTATGAACAACGGCCTTCACTGGCCGCATATAACGCCGGGTATCCAGAATGTACCGAAGTACACGGAGACAACCATCCAGGAGTTCTGCAAGGAGAACAATATCCCGGACCCGGACGGCAACACTCTCGCCCGGAAGCTGAAGAACCTTCTTTATGCAGGGTATGCGAACAACGGCTACGCACTCTATCATGTCGTGGATCAGGAGACGGCGCTGACAGAAAGCGAGTTCAACCAGCTCCTGGATCCGCCGGTTTATCTGCGCACGGACTTTTCCGACAGCATCGGCAATGATACATTCACCTACGCCGACAGAACAAATTCGGTGAAGATGAATCACCTGAAACAGTTCCTTCAGGCGGTGGCGGAGCTTCGCCCGAACGGAAGTACGGCATCCGGGCTGACGTATTCCGACCTGACAGCTCTGTCCTTCTGGAAGGCCGCATTCTGTATGGTGAACTACGATGCGCCGATGGATGCATATTCAAATCTCTATGTCAGCGGTACCTATGTTATACAGGGGCAGGCATATGACAGCACATCACGTGCCATCTGGACATTTCTTCAAAACAGCGGCGTGCCGAACAATACGCCTGTCGTGCAGGATACTCTGACCGCGAAGCTGCTGGATGCCGTTGATTATGACAATGTTCTGGATCAGCCTGTATCAACTGATATTTTTAGTGTATGGGGGGATAAGACCTTTCGATACAGCCCTGAGGACGGAAAATGGCATACGGGCAGTCTGATGCTGTTCGGGTACAATTATATGGCACCCTTTATGCTTTCACTCCCTGATGGCGTTTCGGAGGAAAGCGGCAAGACACAGATCAGTGTCATGGAACGCTTCTCACTGGTTGCCTCATCCCCGGAGGCAATCACGAATATATCCCTTTCCGCGAAGGTTCCGTGGATGGACGGGCCGCTGAGAGTGTATAAGCCGATGGGGAATGCCACCGCTTCGGACAGCAAAGGTTTCCAGAACATGGTCGGCGCAGTGATCCGGACAACCGATGTTTCGGTGCCGGTTTCAATCACACGCATTGATGAGAATACGGATCTCACATTCACAAAGAGGTGGGAGGATGCGGACAATAAGGATGGGCTGCGCCCGACCGCGGCGGATTATGCGTCAAAGCTCCACCTGATGAAGGGCAGCACGGAAGTGATGGATGCCACGCCGGCAGTAACGGACAACGGGGACAATACCTGGACGGTAACCTACAGCAACCTTCCGAAATACGCGAACGGTGCGGCCATCGCCTACAGCGTGAAGGAAGACAGCATCAACGGGTACACGGCGGACGTGGAGACGGTAAAAGATGGAGAAATGCTGACGAATACGCACAAGGTGACGAGCAGCACGACGCCGTCCAGCGAGACGATCCCGGAGACAAACGGTAAAAAAACGTCCCAAGGTGCGGGTACTGCGGCAAACAGTTCGAATACAGCCAATTCGGGATCTGCAAAGACCGGAGACAGCTCGGCGCTTGGATTGTATGGAGCATTGGCCGCGTTATCCATGGCACTTCTGCTGGTTCTGTTTGGAATGGCACACCGCAGAAACAAGATATAATACGCTTCCTGATTTCTGAGTAGAAGAAGAAAGATACGGCGGCAGCTGTTACCGGAGAATCTGGCAGCAGCTGCCGCCGAAGTCGATGCTCCCGCCATTTTCAACGCAGATGTTTTTCTTGCCAGTGCACGAACTTCTAACACTTGACAGAAGCAATTCAAGCTTATATTTTCAACTCAGGTGCTTCTCTTGTCAAAACATTAATGGGAAAGGCGACCATGAAATATCAAAAGACCATAAAATTAAAAGACGGCAGGACATGCTGCCTGCGCAATGCGGCGATGGCGGATGGGGAGGCCGTTCTTGCAATTTTCATGCTGACTCATGAGCAGACGGATTTCCTGCTGTCCTACCCGGATGAAAATACGATGACGGTTGAGGCGGAAGGTCAGTACCTGCAAAAGAAAGCGGACAGTAAGAATGGGATAGAGATTTTGGCAGAGGTTGATGGTGCTGCAGCCGGACTGGCCGGATTTGAACCGATTGGCAGCAAATATAAAGTTTGCCATCGTGCGGACTTCGGCATTAGTGTCGATAAGAAGTACTGGAACCTCGGGATCGGAACGGCGCTGCTGAAAGCCTGCATCCAATGCGCAAAAGAAGCAGGATATGAGCAGATGGAGCTGAATGTGGTCGCCGGGAACGATCGTGCCATTGCCATGTATGAAAAGGAAGGCTTTGTGGATGGACTTGTAACGGAGGAATTTGCATGCTTCTGGACTTATAAAGTTGGAATTTTGACTGAAATCAGCCTTTTGCAACGCTCAGTTGACATCTTTCAAGGTTCAGTTGATAGACTGCAACCGTTTGTCCTGCTATGTTAATGGCATACGAAACATATGCAGGAGGTATCACACATGATCATAGCAGAAAAAATTGCAGGTCTTAGAAAAAGGAATGGCTGGTCCCAGGAGGAATTGGCGGAAAAGCTGGGGGTCAGCCGCCAGTCAATCTCAAAATGGGAAAGCGCACAGTCAGTTCCGGATATGAATCGGATATTGAAGATGTCTGAAATATTCAGTGTCAGCACGGACTATCTTCTTAAGGACAATATGGTCAGCCTTCCGGGGGAAGATGAAGTTTCGGCAGAGCTGCCCCGGACAGGTGCGGAAGAGTCTGCGCGGCAGGTATCCATGGAAGAGGCAGTTTCCTTCCTGGCGCACAGGGATGCGGTGTCGGGGCGTGTCGCTCTTGCCGTGATGATGTGTATTCTGTCACCGGTGCTGCTGATCGTACTGACCAGCCTTCAGGAATCGTCCATCCTGTCGCTGTCAGAAACCGCCGCAGCCGGGATCGGCCTGACGGTATTGTTTGTTCTTGCTGGAGCAGCTGTAGCTATTTTTATCGCAGTAAGCCTTGAGGGGGAGCGTTTTAAGTACCTGGAGAGGGAAGAGATCGATACCGAATATGGTGTAAACGGAATGGTTAAAGAACGGCAGGAGCAGTACCGTCCTACCCGGTCAGTCCAGCTTGTAACCGGAATCGTGTTATGTGTCATATCATCCATTCCTGTTTTTATCGCACTTCTTGTGTTTGGCGAGAATGATGCCGCCGTCTCTGTCGCGGTTGCAGCTTTGCTGGTGCTGGTGGCCGTCGGCGTACTATTAATTGTGCGGACGTCCATGGTTTGGGGCGGCTACCAGATATTGCTTCAGGAGGGAGATTATACTGTAGAATGCAAGCGGGAAAACCGGAAAAACGAACACATCGCTTCAATTTATTGGGGATCGGCGGTTGCCGTGTTTCTGGCGGTCAGCTTCATGACAAATGCCTGGGATCGGACCTGGATCGTGTGGCCGATTGCCGGTGTTTCATACGGTGTAGTAACGGCTGTTGCACAGGTATTGAGGAAGAGCTGATACTACAATAGTAAGAGAGTATGATAACCGCTATGCAGGGAACCATTGGGACGGTAGTTGAAATTTAATGAAAAGAGGGGATCAATTTAATATGTACTCATTCGCATGTGATTATCTGGAAGGATGCCACACAGAGGTTCTGAAGGCACTTTGCGAAACAAATATGGAACAGGCACCGGGGTATGGAGCGGATCGTTTTACAAAAACGGCAACGGAGGAGATTCGCGAAGCCTGCGGGGATCCGGCTGCCTCTGTTTACTTTGTTAATGGAGGTACGCAGACTAATCAGCTCATCATTGATACCACGCTTGAAGCGTATGAAGGTGTTCTGGCAGCCCGGACAGGTCATGTAAGTGTGCATGAAGCCGGGGCTATTGAATTTTGCGGCCACAAAGTTCTGACACTGCCGGCGCACGAGGGTAAAGTGGATGCAGCTGATGTGAAAGAGTATGTGAAAAAGTTTTATGATGACAGCTCTCATGAGCACATGGTGTTTCCAGGCATGGTTTATATTTCGCATCCGTCCGAGTATGGAACGATCTATTCTGCAAGGGAGCTGACAGAGCTTTCAAGAGTGTGCAGGGAGAATCATCTGAAACTGTTTCTTGACGGAGCACGTCTGGGCTACGGACTGGAAGCAGACGGAGCAGATGTTACTCTCTCTTTGATTGCCAGGCTGTGTGATGTATTTTATATCGGCGGCACCAAGGTTGGTGCGCTGAACGGGGAAGCCATTGTATTTCCGGAAGGAAAAGAACCGTCCCATTTCCTTACCAGGATCAAGCAGCATGGCGCATTGTCGGCGAAGGGCAGACTGGCAGGTGTACAGTTTGCCGCATTGTTTAAGGATAATCTTTATCGCCGGATCAGCCGGCATGCTATTGAGATGGCCGGAGAAATCCGTGATATTTTCGAAGACGCCGGCTGCCGTTTTTACATAAATTCTCCGACCAACCAGCAGTTTGTCATCCTTGAAAATGACGTTCTGAAGGAATTGGGAGAGTACGTGGGATATGACATCTGGGAGAAATATGACGAAAATCATACAGTCGTACGTTTCGCATCCAGCTGGGCAACCACGCAGGAAGGCATTGAAGAATTGCGTCATGCCATGAATAAATGCATAAAAAGCAGGAAATGATCTACGCATAAGGCTAGTATAGAAATGATGCGCGCATACAGCATATATAAATTATCGTTGACAAAAATCCGATATCGGACTATTATCTTAAAAATCCGATATCGGATTTTTATATTTGAATTCACATTATTATGATCAAATCAGAATAAGAGCGGGGAAGCGGCAGTGATCAGGAATCAACAGCAGAGGATAACGAAAGAATATAATCTACAAAAGACAGGCAGGGTAAAGAAGCAGCGGATTCAGCTGTCGGATCATTTCAACCGCCGGAGAATGCTTCGCTTTACTTTTCCATCCATCATCATGATGATTTTCACTTCCATCTACGGGATGGTGGATGGGTATTTTGTCTCCAATTATGTTGGTGCGGTTCCTTTTGCTTCCCTTAATCTGGTCATGCCTTTTATCATGGTTCTTTCCGCGGTTGGCTTTATGTTCGGGACCGGAGGCACCGCGCTGGTATCCATGACGCTTGGTATGCAGAATCGGAAAAAGGCGAATGAGATTTTTTCACTGCTGACATACATTCTCGTTGTGTGCGGCATTGTGCTGGGCGTGATTGGTGCCGTGGTGGCTCCGTATATGGCAAGGCTGCTGGGAGCAACGGATGAGATGATTCCTTATTCCGTGCTGTATATCCGCGTGAACATGATCGGAATTCCATTCTTTATGATTCAGAATTATTTTCAAAGCTTCCTGATCACAGCGGAAAAACCAAAACTTGGACTTGTCGTCACAGTCATGGCCGGATGTACCAATATGGTTCTTGATTTACTGTTTGTCGGTGTATTCAGGTGGGGCCTGGGCGGAGCGGCTGCAGCGACGATTATAAGCCAGGCAGTCGGAGGTCTGATCCCGATGATCTATTTTTTCCTTCCCAACGGGTCATTGCTGCGGCTTGGCAAAACGCATATGGATGGAAATGCAGTCTGGAAAACCTGTACCAACGGCGCATCCGAGTTTTTATCTGCCTGTGCGTCATCGATCATTGGCATGCTGTACAATCTGCAGCTGATGAAGTACTTCGGTGCGGACGGAGTGGCGGCTTACGGTGTTATTATGTACGTCAACTTCATTTTCGTGGGAATTTATTTTGGATATACCATGGGAATTGCCCCGGTGGTGGGATATCACTACGGCGCACAAAATACAAAAGAATTGCAGGGTCTATTCCGGAATACCATCCAGATGCTGCTGATTACATCTATAGCACTTACCGTACTGTCCGAAAGTACAGCGTTACCTCTGGTTCGTATTTTCATTGGTTATGATGCCGGGCTTATCAGACTGACGGTATACGCTTTTCGGATTTATTCCATTGCATTTCTTTTCAGAGGATTTAATATCTTCGGATCCGGATTTTTTACGGCATTAAACAACGGGAAAGTATCCGCTTTTCTATCGGTCTTGCGCTCCCTGGTACTGCAGCTGCCGGCCATTTATCTGCTCCCGGCCTTCTTCGGCGCAGACGGGCTGTGGAGTGTGGTTATTCTGACAGATGGAATTTGCTTTATTATAACGGTACTCATGCTGATGAAATACCGTAAGGTATATCACTACTGATTAATCTGCAGAAATATTACGGACTCATATGTAAAAATTACGCAAAGATATCCGGACGGGTGTATATTTAGTCATAATAGAAGGAAGTAACCATGAATAAAAACGTATTCCGGGATATACAGGGGGCAGCCGATGGAGAATAATACAGTCAATGCCGGCAGAAGCGAAACCATGATCCGTCGCTTTAATGTGATCAACGATGAAATAACCTCTTTGTATCATCAGGCCAGCCTGAAACTTGGCTTTGCGGACAGTGAGATGGTTATTCTTTATCTGCTGTGCGACTACGGAATGATCTCTCAAAGGCGGATCATTGAAATTACGGGAATGAGTAAGCAGACAGTCAGCTCATCCATCAGCCGTATGGAAAATGCAGGATGGCTGCTGCGCGGAACAAAAAATGGTCATCGGAGGGAAATTACCCTGACTGAAAGCGGGGAGAACCTGATCCGCAATGTTCTGCGTCCCTTTATTGAGCAGGAGGAAAGTATTTTCTCTGACTGGACAGAAGATGAAAAAGAAATCTTCCTGAAACTAAACCGGCGCTACCGGGATAAACTTCGTGATATAGTGGCTTCAATATGAATTGAGCTCTCTCTTCTGCAAAATATCAAATCGATATTGTTCGAAGTCAGATAGACAGATGTGGGATATAATCAATACAGTCCGCGGACAGATAGATATAGGATACAATCATTGCTGTCTGCGGACAGATAGAGGTGGGATATAATCAAGGCAGTTCACGGAGAAGCATCGGATAGTGTCCGGGTTCATTTTGCAGCAAATATCATATATATATTATATATATTAGCGCGGCTTGCTCCGGAAACTTTTCGGATTAAGCCGCGTTAATTTATTGGTTATGCACATTTCAGGTTTAACTTAGGATACTTCATCTATTTTTACCGGGCGGTCTTCGCGCAGGGATTTTTCTGCAGCGATCGCGATTTCAACCGGTTTCAGGCCATCTTCTCCATTGACCGGTGTCGGTGTGTCCTGCAGCACAGCGCTTACAAAAGCCTTATCTTCCGCGATGAATGCATTGTTATACCGCTCGAGGAAGAACCAGGTCGGGCGGGAGAGGGATACACCTTCTGCGGAGGAGATCATGGTCGTGTTTTCAAAATCATTGGCAGCCTGTATGCAGCCTTTCTGGCACTGTACTTCTGTCCGCTGATCGTAGCCGTAATAGCTGGAGCGTGAGTTATCAATGACGCCCAGCGCTCCGTTCGCAAATTTCATGGTAATGACAGCCGTATCGATGTCGTTGTATTTTGCATAATCCGGATTATCAAGCACGGCGCCATATGCCATAACTTCTGTCACATCACTTCCGGAAAGATAGCGCGCCATGTCAAAATCGTGGATGGTCATGTCGATGAACATACCGCCGGATGTTTTAATGTAGTCCATGGACTGGTGGGACGGGTCACGGGAGGTAATTTTGACAACGCAGGGATTTCCAAGTTTTCCTGACGCAACTACATCGTGAACCTGCTTATGATTGTGGTCAAAACGGCGCACAAAGCCGATCTGCAGCTTTACGCCCGCCTGATCGACAGCGGCCAGCGCTTCATGAATTTTCTTCAGATCGTAATGGATCGGTTTTTCGCAGAAAATATCCTTGCCGGCTGCAGCCGCCTGTATAATCAGGTCAGCGTGCGTGGAGGTGGAGGAGCAGATGTAGACAGCTTTGATTTCCGGATCATTTAT
>ONLK01000058.1 GCA_900318615.1 uncultured Eubacteriales bacterium | reverse complement strand
GACATGATTTCGGTTGTCACTCCGGCGCGGCTGGCGCTTGAATGATCCATTTCAAGCCGCGGCAAGAAAACCGGGCTAATGTTCACAGTATGGCCGCACGCTTGCATAGCCCGTAACAAGACGCGGCGGGAAATCCGGGCTAATGTTCAGTCTTTAGCCGCGCGCCTGCTTAGCCCAAATTTGCTTTATTGGAGTCGGCGAAGTGAATGGTACAGCTGTAGGATCCGTTCCTTTTTTCCAAGTCCTGCGCTGAAGGCGGTAGCGCCGCCGGCTGCAGTGGCCAGGTCGAGAGCTGTCCTATAATCGTGCGATTTTTTATAACCGGCTATGAACCCGGCTACCATGGAATCCCCGGCTCCGACAGAATTGAGAACTTTTCCACGGCAGACACCCTGTCGCAGAACATCCCCTTTTTCACTCACAAGTAAAGAGCCATCCCCGGCCATGGAAACAAGAACGTTGCGGGCACCCATCTGCTGAAGACAGCGGGCACCGGCAGCAATGTCTTCGTCGCCGCGGATGGAGATGTGCAGCATTTCCTCCAGTTCCTGGCGATTGGGCTTGATCAGGAAGGGATGATATTTCAGAACCTTCAGAAGCAGATCGCCGGAGGCGTCAACGACAAAATCAATACTCCTCCCGCTCAGATGCTCCAGAATGCGCTCATAAATATCATCCGGCAAAGAAGACGGGATACTTCCGGAAATGACAAGCATGTCACCTTCCTTGATTTCGTCGAGACGGGTAAAAAGCTGATCCACGCATTTCATCGGGATCGCCGGACCTTGCGCATTAATTTCCGTTTCCTCATTTCCTTTTATCTTGACATTAATCCGGCTGTTTCCCTCCGGCAGTGTGATAAATTCCGAGTGGATTCCGGCCGCCGCCACGCCTTCCCGTATTGCTTTGCCGGTAAAACCTGCAGTAAAGCCAAGAGCTGTCGTTTCCATTCCAAGTTCATTTAAAATTACAGAAACATTGATTCCCTTGCCGCCAAAATATATTTCCTCTGAAACAGTGCGGTTGGTAGCACCCGCAACAAGCGGATCCTTCAGGTGAATAACATAATCAATCGCCGGATTAAACGTGACTGTATAGATCATGAGCTCCTCCCTGCCTTATAATAGCGGCCCTCCGGCCTTAAACGGGCATTGAACGAAGGCTTGCAGAACCACTCTAAATAAGGCCTGCAAACCCATTTTGAATAAAGATCAGCAAATCATTCTGAATAGAGATCAGCAGATCATTCAGAATAGAGATCAGCAAAATCTTTCTGAATAAATGATAACATCAATTCCAGATGTTTCCCAGTGCTAAGCTTGTTCGCACAAATTCCTTTCACAGAGTGTTATAATTTCCGTAAGTTTGCTTGTTGTTTTGTTTTTTAGTTTCTTCACAAAAACGCGGAGGCTGAGGCATGGTGGTTTCGGAACAGAAAATTCTTTCGGATGATTTTGTAAATGAGGAGCTTGCTTTCTGGCACGTTCCGGGAATTTCGATTGCGGCAGGCAGGGGCGGTGAGACTATTTTTGCGAAAGGGTACGGTGAAAGAGATGTGGAACGGCATCTTCCCATGACACCGGATACGCTGGGAGGAATTGCTTCCTGCTCAAAATCATTCTGTGCGGCTGCGGCAGCTTCGCTGGTTCAGGAGGGAAAACTCTCTTTTGATGAGCCGATTCGAAACTATATTCCGGACTTTGCACTGATGGACCCTGTAGCTTCGGCAGAGTGCACGATTCGCGATATGCTGTATCACCGGACCGGACTGGCTGCACACGACGCCATGTGGCCGCAGGAAGGACTTTCCAGGAGGGAGTACCTTCGCAAACTCAGGTTCCTGGAGCCCAATCAATCCTTTCGGAGTGCCGCTCAGTATAATAATACCGTTTACAATGCCATCGGATGCATCCTGGAAGAAGTAAGCGGCGAGAAGTATGAAGATCTGGTCCGCGAGAGGATTCTGGAGCCGCTGCGGATGCCGCGGACAGTGCTCTCCGCGGCAGATATGCAGCGGGATTCGAATCACGCGGAAGGATATTTCGGCGAAGTCCGGACAGCGCCGCTCACCCGGATGCCGGCCTGGGAGATGGGGGTCGGAGTGCCGGCAGCAGGTGTCTGTGCTTCACCGGATGAAATGATGAACTGGCTGTCTTTCCAGGCGCACGGCGGCGTATTTAACGGAAAGCAGCTGCTTTCGAAAGAGCTGATGGATGAGATGCACGCGCCGGCAGTGCCCATGCGAGCCTTCCCATGGCATGCCCCTCAGGTGACGGAGATCCCCGAAGGGGCCTTCTATGGAATGGCCTGGAAAAGTGCGTCATACCGGGATCTGACGCTTCGCTATCACTGCGGCGAGATTGAAGGATATTGCTCCGTGGAACTTTACGTCCCCGGCCGGGATCTCTATTTATTTGCATTCTGCAACCGGCATTGCCCCAACACGCCTGTTCTCATGGAACTTGCCTATACGGTGATTGATCATGTTCTGGGATATCCGGAAACAGACTGGGCGGGGAAACTTCATCCCTATGAACGAATCTTCGAGGGCTCCTGTGCAGACTGGAAGCTGGATCTGCTTCCGGAAAATGGGAGACAGGGCACCGGTCTGTCTCATCCGCTGGAGGACTATGCAGGAACGTATGAAAATCCGGCTTACGGAAAGTATACCGTTCTTCTGAAGGATGGGAGCCTTCTTCTTCAGTATAAAAATTGGTTTCTGCCGATGGAACATTATCACTACGACACATTCCGGATCCGTAATCTGAAAATGGATACACTTTTTGTGACGCTCCCGTTGACATATACGTATAATGAAGTGAGCGGTCAGATTGATGGATTTGGAATTAAGCTTGAACCGGAGGTAAAACCCATCCGATTTATAAAAACAAATGGAGAGGATGGAGAGAATTGAGTGTGAAACCAGCGCAGAATAAAAAACAAATGTCCGTAAACCCGGCACTGGATAAAAAACAAATGACCATAAAGCCGGCACTGGATAAAAAACAAATGTCCGTAAAGCCGGCACTGGATAAAAAACAAATGTCCGTAAAGCCGGTACAGGATAAAAATCTGATGACGGCGGGATCAGTGCAGGTGCAGGGAAAACTGGTGAGTTTTGCCATACCGATTTTTGTTGGCAATTTATTTCAGCAGATGTACAATGCGGCCGATTCACTGATTGTCGGGAATTTTGTAGGCAGTACGGCCCTTGCCGCTGTCAGCAGCACAGGAAATCTTGTTTTTCTGCTGATCGGTTTCTTTGATGGAATGGCATCCGGGGAAGGCGTCGTGATTGCTCATTGCGTCGGTGCCGGCGACAAAGAGCGGACGAGCCGCGCTGTTCACACGGCAGCGGCGCTCGGACTTTTGATCAGCGCTCTGATGACGGCGGTCGGAGTGATGGGGACACCGCGTTTCCTTGCCTGGATGGGGACGCCGGATAACGTTATGCCGGAAGCAGTCCTGTACCTTAAAATTTACTTTGCAGGCGCGGCCGGGCTGGTACTATACAATACCTTTTTCGGAATTCTGCAGGCGGCCGGAGATTCCCGGCACCCGCTTTATTATCTGATCATTTCATCTCTTGTCAATGTTTTGTTGGATCTTTTATTTATTGCCGTCTTCCATAGGGGGGTAGATGGTGCCGCACTGGCAACCGTACTGAGCCAGTTTCTGGCGGCATTTCTTTCGCTGGCCAGGCTGATGCGCACGAACAGTTCCATCCGGGTCGACCTTCGCAGGATCTGTTTCACAAAGGATATTCTTGTCCGGATGGTCCGAATCGGAATCCCATCCGGACTGCAGAACTCCATCATCGGACTTTCCAATGTGGTCATTCAGTCCTATATTAACTCCTTCGGCGAGCTGGCCATGGCCGGCATAGGCGCCTACACAAAAGTGGAAGGTTTCGCATTCATTCCGGTGACAAGTTTCTCCATGGCGCTGACAACGTTTGTATCTCAGAACCTGGGGGCAGGAGAAAAGAGGCGTGTACAGAAGGGTGTGCGGTTTGGAACCGGGACAGGCATCGTGATGGCCGCCGTGATTGGCGCTTTGCTGGACATTTTTGCGCCACAGCTGATTGCAGCCTTCGACAGCACCCCGGGAGTCATAGCCTACGGTGCGGCAAGAGCCAGAATCGTCTGCCCGTTCTTTTGTCTCGTAGCTTTCACTCATTTAATGGCAGCCATACTGCGCGGGTACGGCCGGGCCGGAGTTCCCATGATGGTATTTCTCGTATGCTGGTGCGCCGTACGGGTATTGATTATCGCCGCCGGCGGACAATTCATCCACAGCATAAAACTGACCTACTGGGTATACCCCATTACCTGGATGCTATCTTCCGGCTCCCTGTTTATATATTATAGGAAAGAAGAAAAACATCTGCTGGCAGGATGAAACAATGCATTTTCGGACGCTGCCGTGCCGGACCTGCCCGATAGAACCTGCCAGGCCTGCCCGATAGAACCTGCCAGGCCTGCCCGATAGAACCTGCCAGGCCTGCCCGATAGAACCTGCCAGGCCTGTCTGATAGAACCTGCCGGGCCTGTGGATCCTGCCTGGTACTAAAAGATAATGGAAGATCTCTGACCGACCGGGGATAATAAGAGATAATCTATAGAAGTGAATATTGTTTTTTGGCGTAAACACTTGTATAATCCGTACGAAGTATGACACATCCGTCGGATGATTCCAGAGAGTGGGGGATATATGTTTACAGCGCGCAATTACGTAAAAGTTTCCAGCCTGAATGAGGCCTGGCAGCTGAACCAGCGAAGAAGCTGCCGTATTGTTGGCGGCATGCAATGGATGAAGATGGGAAATGGCGACTTTAATACGATCATTGATCTTTCAGGCCTTGGCATGGATAAGATTGAGGAAAGCCGGGGAGGCTGGAAGATTGGAAGCATGGTCACACTGCGAAGGATGGAACAATGCAGTTCCCTGGAGGAGTATACGGATGGCGCCTTAAAGGAAGCATTGCGGCACATTGTCGGAGTTCAGTTCCGAAACATGGCGACGATCGGCGGAACCACCGCCGGAAGATTCGGTTTTTCGGATCCGCTGACCCTGCTTTCTGTCATGGACACAAGCGTTGAATTATATCACCGCGGCATCGTATCATTGAAAGAATTTATCGCCTCACCAAGGGATAATGATATTGTTAGCAGCATAATTATAAGGAAGGAACCGTCACCCATCCGCTTTGCGTACAATTCCATGAGACTGACGGAAACAGACATCCCGGTGCTTACCTGTGCCGCTGCCATTGATGGTCACAATGTGCGTCTTGCTGTCGGCGCCCGTCCCGGCATTGCCCGGACATATGAAGAGGAACTGCCGGCAAGGCTTCAGGTTATGATACAGAACGCTGACGGTGACAGAAACACGTCAGGTGACAGAAACACGTCAGGTGACAGAAATATGTCAGGTGATAGAAACACGTCAGGTGACAGAAATATGTCAGGTGACAGAAACACGTCAGGTGACAGAAACAAATCAGGTGATAGAAACAAATCAGCGGCTGTATCGGGATACCCGCTGGAATTTGCCGAAGATTTTGCCAGACGTGCTGCACAAAGCATTCCTGTAGGATCCAATATGCGTGGAATTGCTGCGTACAGGAAACGTCTGATCGAAGTACTGACACGCCGAAACCTGGAGACGCTGCTGTACTGAACCGGAGGGGATAACAGAGCATGGAAGTTGAAATCAGAGTTAACGGAAATACAATTATAGAAGATATCCGCCCGGATCTTCTTCTCATTGATTTCCTGCGGCAGCACGGATGTTTCAGCGTCAAGCGGGGATGCGAGACTTCAAACTGCGGGTGCTGCACGGTTCATCTGGATGGAAAGCCGGTGCTTTCCTGCGGTATTCTTGCAGTCCGCTGCGACCGGCATGAGGTGGTGACACTGGAAGGAGTGCGTGAGGAAGCCAGAGAATTCGGAGGCTTTATTGCGGATGAAGGCGGAGAGCAGTGCGGTTACTGCAGCCCGGGGCTGATTATGGCAACGCTGGCCATGATGCGCGAAATTCCGGATCCGGACGATGATGAGATCAAAGAATATCTGGCAAACAATCTGTGCCGCTGTTCCGGCTATGAAAGCCAGATGCGCGGTATCCGCAAATATATCGCCTGGAAGAAATCACAGAGAAAATCAAATAATACGGTCCGCATGCCGGAGCAGGCCGGCAGTGCAGCAAAGCCTACGGTCCGCATGCCGGAGCAGGCCGGCAGTGCAGCAAAGCCTATGGTCCGCATGCCGGAGCAGGCCGGCAGCACCGGTGCAGCTTCAAAAATGACCGCTGTGTCTGCGGTCAGTTCTGCTGAAGGAGATGGCGTATGAGCAAATCGGATTTTAATTATCAGCCGTATCTGGATGCTGCCTTTCATTCAGCAGAAAGGTCAGAGAAGTACACGGAGGCACTGAACATCGTGGATCACCGTATCCGCAAAAAGGACTGGGAAGCCATTGTTACCGGGCAGCCGATTTACACACAGGATATCCTGCCTCCGAACTGTCTGGTCATTAAACTTCTCCGGTGTCCGCATGCCAACGCACTGATTGAGGATATCGATACCTCGGCGGCTATGAAAATCCATGGCATGAAGGCTGTGTTCACATGGAAAGATGTGCCGCAGGATTCACCGCGTTTTACAGAGGCCGGACAGACCTATCCGGAGGCAAGTCCGTACGACCGGCTCATCCTCGACCGCCACATGCGGCATGTCGGGGATATCGCGGCTATCGTCGTCGGAGATGATGAGCAGACGGTCAGCAAGGCGCTGAAAAAGATCAAAGTTACCTACAAGCGGCTGGAACCGGTCCTGGATTTTCACAAGGCTCTGGATAATCCGGTGGTTATTCATCCGGAGGACACCTGGGAGTGCCGCCCGTGGACAAAAGGCGACAACAGGCGCAATCTGGTCTACCATGAAGATTCCTCGGACGGGGATGTGGATGCCGTTCTGAAGGACTGCGACATTGTGATTGAGCGTACATACCACACGAAGGCCGTGCAGCAGGCACATATGGAACCGTTCACAACATTTTGCACGAAGGATGCCTATGGAAGACTGGTAATCACCAGCTCCACGCAGATTGTTTTTCACGTGCGCCGGGTGGTGGCCCGTGCCCTTGGCATTCCATCCTCCATGGTTCGGGTTGTCAAGCCGCATATCGGAGGCGGCTTCGGAGCGAAGCAGACGTCGGTTTCGGAAGTTTACCCGGCTTTTGTCACCTGGAAATTAGGGATGCCGTCGATGATTGCCTTTACGAGAGAAGAGTGTCAGACGGCATCGTCCCCGCGCCATGAGATGGAGATGAAGGTCCGCCTCGGAGCTTCTAAGGATGGAAAAATCCGGGCCATCGACCTGTACACACTGTCCAACACCGGTGCGTACGGAGAACACGGGCCGACGACGATCGGTCTGTCCGGCCATAAATCCATCCCTCTGTACCGGGCAGAAAGCTTTCGCTTCCGCGCGGATGCCGTCTACACCAACGTCATGTCTGCCGGTGCGTACCGCGGATACGGAGCGCCGCAGGGAATTTTTGCGGTGGAGTCGGCGGTCAATGAGCTGGCGGAAAAGCTGGGGCGGGATCCGATCGGTCTGAGGCTTCAGAATACAGCGAAGGAAGAGGAGGTGATGCCTGCCTACTTTGGCCAGGTGAACACCAGCTCTGCGCTGGACCGCTGTCTGCTGCGGGTAAAGGAAATGTCCGGATGGGACAAAAAGTATCCGCTGGTGCGCCTTAATGACCACACCGTCCGAACGGTAGGATGCGCGATCGCCATGCAGGGGTCGGCCATCGCCGGAGTGGATGTCGGCAGTGTCACGCTGAAACTGGAGGAAGGCGGCCACTACACCATGCTGATCGGTGCTGCGGAGATGGGAACAGGATGTGAGACGACACTTTCACAGATAGCGGCCGAGGTGCTGCACTGTCCGCCGGAGCGCATTGTTGTTTACGGCGCGGATACGGATGTATCTCCGTATGATTCCGGATCCTACGCCTCCAGTACGGCGTATCTGACGGGCAAGGCATCTGAGCTGGCAGCGCGCGATCTGAGAAATATCATTATTAAAATGGGAGCCTCCCTGCTTGGAAAGAAGACGGAAGAGTGCGGTTTCGACGGTGACTATGTATATGTATTGAAAAACGGAACGAGCACAGTGTCCGGCGTTAAGGAGAGAAGGCAGGAAGCCTCCGGAAAACAGGATCAGCCGCGGAACCGGGCACAGGATTGCCCGCAGGATCAGCAGGAACGTGTTTCCCTCTTTGACATTGCGGCGGCCAGCACCTGTGCCAACAATCAGGAGGTTGTTGTGACCCGGACCCACAGCTCAAAAATTTCGCCGCCGCCGTACATGGCCGCCGTGGCTGAGGTGGAAACGGATCTGGAAACCGGAAAGGCGAAGGTAGTTCACTACTACGCCGCCGTTGACTGCGGAACCCCTCTCAATCCTTCTCTGGCGCGGGTGCAGACGGAGGGAGGACTTCTGCAGGGCATCGGGATGGCGCTTTATGAAAACGTTACCTATAATAAACGGGGAGAAGTTGCGGAAAATTCCTTCCTGCAGTACAAAATCCCCGCGCGCCCGGATATCGGAGATATTCAGGTTGAATTTGAACCCAGCTACGAGGAAAGCGGACCGTTCGGTGCAAAATCCATCGGTGAGATCGTGATTGACACACCGGGACCGGCCATTGCCGACGCACTGTATCATGCCGCCGGGAAGCGTTTCTGCGAACTGCCGGTGGGTGCCGGACAGATCGCGGAGGCCGCAGCCAAAAAGAAATAATTTCCTTTTTCGAAGGAAATCTGAAGGATATGAAAAAGTTACAGCTTAAAAACCTGGACTCTTCGCAGTCCATTATCTTGGGATTTATTTTGTTGATTCTGACCGGAGCTATTTTGCTGACGCTTCCGGTTTCAAAAGCGGGTGCCGGCCATGCCTCCTTCATGGACGCTCTGTTTACTTCCGTTTCGGCATCGTGCGTGACCGGACTGGTGGTGCAGGATACCGGAACCTACTGGTCCATGTTCGGACAGGTTGTCATTCTGGCACTGATCCAGACAGGCGGCCTTGGAATTATTACCATGGCGCTGGCAATCGTCATTTTTTCCGGAAGAAAAATCGGGCTGGTGCTTCGCAATCAGATGGCGGAGTCCATCGACGCTCCGTATCTTTCGGGAATTTTAAGACTCACCCGGTTTATACTGTTTTTTACGGCTGCGGCGGAGGGGGCCGGGGCACTGGCTCTGATGACCGTCTTTATACCGGCCTATGGCGTCCGGCGGGGCCTGTGGTGCTCGATTTTTCATTCCATATCGGCGTTCTGCAATGCCGGGTTTGACATTCTGGGAACAGAGCAGAAGTTTGGATCACTGACGAATTATGCAGCCCAGCCGGTCGTTAACATTACGATTATGGCATTGATTGCAGCGGGCGGTCTTGGATTTATAACCTGGCATGATATTCTCACATCCGGGCGCAGAGCCGGGAAACTGCGGATGCAGTCGAAAACGGTGCTGCTGATGACAGCACTTCTGATTGGGATTCCCGCCGTGTACTTTTATTTCGCCGAGTACGGAAGCGAAAACGGAAACCTGCGGATTCTGGCCTCCCTGTTTCAGTCGGTCACGACACGGACGGCCGGTTTTAATACCATGAATCTGACAGCCTTAAGCGAGCCTGGTATTTTCATCTTCATTATATTGATGCTGATCGGAGGTTCACCGGGATCGACCGCCGGCGGTATAAAAACCACGACAGTGGCGGTACTTGCGGCGGACGCGGTCAGCGTATTTCGCAGAAGGAGGGATACCAGCCTGTTCCACCGCCGGATTTCAGACGACGCGGCGCGGAAAGCTTCCGCCATTCTGCTGATGTATCTGACGCTGTGTTCCCTGTCGGCCATTGTGATCAGCCGCCTGGAAAATCTGCCGATCCTGACCTGCCTGTTTGAGACGGCTTCCGCGGTCGGCACGGTGGGTCTGACGCTGGGGATAACAACAGGACTTCATACGGTATCCAGGATTATTCTCATGTTCCTTATGTACTCGGGGAGAGTCGGCGGCCTTACATTGATCTATGCAACCATCGCCAACGCTCCGAACGCGGGAAGAAATCCGATGGAGAAAATAAATATAGGATAATGGAATAGTGGGAAAGGCTGCAGCTGCCGCACGGCAGAACAGAATAGTGCGGCAGCAGGAGAAAGGATTGTTGATATGAAATCAGTATTATTGATAGGGCTGGGAAGATTTGGCGGAAATATAGCGAAGAAACTGCATGAAATGGGCGACGAGGTTCTGGCGGTTGACCGTGTTGAAAATCGTGTGAATGATGTGATGGAGTATGTGACAAACGCGCAGATCGGAGATACAACCGACCGGAGGTTTCTGGAAACGCTGGGTGTACGCGACTTTGACTGCTGCATTGTAGCCATTGGCGACCATTTCCAGGATTCAGTCATCACCACCTCTCTGCTGAAAGAACTCGGGGCTCAGAAAATTGTGGCGCGCGCCGCGAGCGGTATTCATGAAAGCTTCCTGAAAAAAATCGGTGCCGACGTAGTTATCTATCCGGAAAAGCAGGTAGCCAACTGGACCGCCATCCGGTGCAGCATGGATCACATCCTCGACTACATCGCATTTTCCTCCGATCATGCGATCTATGAAATCGAACTGCCGGAAGGATGGGTCGGAAAGTCGATCGGGGAACTGGATGTCCGCAAAAAGTACGGCATCAATATCCTGGCTATCCACGAAAACGGGATCTTTAATATGAAAGTCACCCCGGACTTGGTTTTGCAGGATGACATGTCGCTGCTGGTATTCGGGGAGAACAAGGCTGTTATGAAATGCCTGAAGTGAAACAAACAGACCGTACCTGGCAGGAATACTTTTCCCAGGCCACGGACGAGGCAGACGGATGAATATGGATGAATATAGCAATTGTAGACGACAAACAGGAAGATATAGCCGCATTGGAAGCGGTATTACATCATTATGCCGCGGCGGCTGGGATAACGATCAGCGTCCGGCGGTTTTCGGGGGCGGCGGAGCTGCTTGAGGACTACCGGCCGTTTATGTATACGGTGGTGTTTATGGATATTTATATGGACAAAATGACCGGGATGGAGGCAGCCGAAGCCATCCGGAAGGAAGACAGCGACACCCTTCTTATTTTTCTGACGACAAGCGGTGAGCACCGGGCGGAGGCTTTCAGGATTCACGCGTATGATTATATTGAAAAGCCGGTCAGCGAGGCGCAGATTTATCGTGTCATGGATGATATCCTGAAAAAGACGACGATCATGCAGAAGATTCTGTCCTTTACCTTCAACAGGGACAGATACATCCTTTCCTTTTCGGATATTACGGCTGTAGTTTCACACCTTCATAATGTGGAGATCAGCGACAGATTCGGAAATACATACACTCCGAGGATGCCGTTTTCTTCTGCCGCGGATGAGCTCCTGCCGGACAGGCGTTTTCTTCTCATTACGCGGGGAGTGATCGTAAATATGGATTATATACAGGGTTTTGAAAAGGGTGTCTGCAGTCTGTCAGACGGGACAAGAATTCCCTGCAGCCTGCACCGGGAGAAAGAACTTGAAAATATCTGGCAGAATTACATCTTCGCCTCGATCCGGGGCGAAGCGCTGGACAAAATGAACAGGGCACAGGATATTATAAAATGAAGGAAACGTTTGCTTATGAATTTATTGAAAACCTGATCGTCCTGCCGGCGGCTGTGCTGGCTTCCCATGGTAAACCAGCTGAGAGACCGTATGCTGCGGATATTCCTGAAAGCACTGCCGGTTTTTCTTATCCTGTCGCTGGCAGAATCATCTGCGGCTGTCCGGTTCAATGTGGACGGTAATATTCTTCTTGCACCAATACTTATCGGGGGATTCCTTTTTTATCTGTGGAGCGTGCGATGGCAGACAGCAAAGGCGCTGGCAATCTTCGTGGACGTCATGGCGCTGATGTCCATACTGGCAAATTATGCTGCGTGTTTTGACGCTTCCAGACACCCGGAACTCGGCGTCAATTCTTCAAGCATGGATTATGCATGGTTTCTGCTTGGAACCGGAAGCGCGGCCGCGCTTGTCTTTGCCTGGTTCTTTTTGCGGTTCGGAAGCACACTGGCGGACAGGCTGAACATTTCCAAAGTCTGGTATATGACGCTCCTGTTTTCCGGGTGCATTCTCCTGATTAATCTTCTGGCCAGACCCCTTAAATATGAAACACTTCAGGTGAACCGGATCGGTACGGTTATGATCGGGCTGCTGTTCGTTTTGCTGATCATCTGGGTGGTGATGAACACTGTTTTTTACTTTATCGTCATCGAAATGATGAAGGCGGCGGAGGAAGAGCAGGAATTGAAGATTTTAAGGCTCCAGGAGGAACAGTACCGTTCACAGCTTGACTACATACGACAGTCAGCCCGGACGCGTCATGATTTCCGCCAGACGCTGCGGACATTGAACAACATGGCGAGGGCCGACAGGGCGGAGGATATTTGTTCTTTTCTTTCTGATTATATGAATGACCTGCCGGAGAATGAAACCGTGATCTACTGTAAAAACAGCGCGGTGAACGCAATCCTGAACCATTATGCTGTGCAGGCAAAGCAGAAAGGAATTGCCGTCCGGCTGGATATAGACGATGTCGGAGAACAGGGCATGCTCTCGGATGCCGAGCTTTGCACAATGCTCGGGAATCTCCTGGAGAACGCTGTCGATGCCTGCGGCGCCGCAGAAGAAAACCGGAATTTTATCCAGCTTACGGTTTCTGTCCGTGAGAATAAGTGGCTTTATATCGTAGAAACCAACAGTTTTGACGGAAAGGCACGTATGCGGAACGGAAAATATGTGTCTGCGAAAACGGGCGGCGGAACCGGACTTTGGTCCATCGCTTCCACGGCCCGGAGGTATGGAGGAAGAGCGGAGTTCTCCCATGATCGAAATACATTTTACGCGAATATAGCCATACCGTTACAGAAAAAAAGCTGAAGCAGCTCTTTTGTGCCGTTTCGGAATCCGCTCATGCCGGTTTTATTTAACCATGCTGGTTTTTATGGTTTAATAGAACCGGCATTTTTAATGTCACTATTACTGTGAACTTCCAGAATAATTAACCCTCAAACCGAAAGGCGGTGATAGAAGCATCAAAAAAGTGAGGAAATATGCGGGTTTTCGCCGATTTTCCTTGCCTTTTCTGACCGGATATGGGATAATGATTAAGGGATAATTAACCCTCAAAAAAGGAGGGAGTATATGTACCTTAATCTCATCATTCCGATGCCTTCGGAGAAGGAAAAGCTG
>ONLK01000048.1 GCA_900318615.1 uncultured Eubacteriales bacterium | reverse complement strand
TGTTTAAAGTAGTATTTTCTGGTCTGTTCGGTTAAACTATAGAGATGACAGTACCATCCGGGTACAATTATTTTTACGGAGGAATCAGCATGAAGGTACCATTTTCGGATTATCTGACTTCGATCGAGCCGGGGCTTCAGGCCCTGACGGATCGTCTGTCAAAAAAATATGATTACACCAGCCTGCTGGCAGCGGATTCGCCGGGCCTGAATATTACAGTTTCCAGAACCCGCCGGGAGGTTTCTTCCGCGACACTGGCATCCGAGCGCGGCATGGTGGTCCGCACAGCAAAAAACGGACAATACAGCGAGTATTCGTTTAACCGGTTTGATCCGGACCATGTCGATGAAGCCTTTGAAAAAATATGTGCGGCTTTGGATGAACAGCAGGAGCTTCTTACGATGACCGGGTCGGATGTTTACAAAACAGCCGTCCCTGAGGACAAATCGCAGGAGATATCCGCGATGTTTGACACGGAACAGCTGCCGGAAAATGCCGATGTCAAGGATATCGTTGCACGCTTTACAAAAGCGGATGAGGAGGCGCTCGCCTCCGGACACCATCTGATCGAATGCATCATCCGCGCCCAGTCGACACATGTTTCCAAGCTGTTTCTGACAAAAAACAAATGTCTGAAACAAAGCTACGTGTATAGTGAAATGACGATTATTCCGGTGGCCTGCCGGCCGGAGGACGGGCGCAATGTCATGGCCTACGAGGGTATATCCGATCAGTGCGGGCCGGAGCTTTTTGCAGACCCGGAAGCGCTGATGAAGAAGGCGCTGAGGCGCACGGATGAGCTTCTGACGGCCCGGCGGGTAAAACCGGGCGAGTACGAGATCATCACATCCCCGGAAGTATCCGGCCTGATTGCCCATGAAGCCTTCGGCCACGGCGTGGAGATGGATATGTTTGTCAAGGACCGTGCGCTCGGAAAGGAATACATCGGAAAACGGGTCGGCTCGGACCTGGTGACCATGCATGAAGGAGCACTTTGTGCAAAGGACGTGACATCCTACGCTTTTGACGATGAGGGAACGCCGGCCGGCGATGTGACCGAGATTGATCATGGCATTCTGAAAACAGGCATCTGTGACGCGCTCAGCGCGCTTCGGCTGAATACGAAACCGACCGGAAACGGCAAGCGGGAGAACTTTGAGCACAAGGTTTATACGCGCATGACGAATACCGTGTTCGATTCCGGCACGGATACACTGGAGGCTATGATTGCGTCTGTGAAGCACGGATACCTGCTGGAGGGAATGGAATCCGGCATGGAGGATCCGAAGCACTGGGGCATTCAGTGCATTGTCAGCGAAGGCCACGAGATTATGGATGGAAAACTGACCGGCCGGATTGTTTCACCGATCATTATGACCGGCTATGTACCTGATCTGCTGGGATCCATCAGCATGGCTTCCGCGGACCGTGAGGTATTCGGGACCGGAGCCTGCGGCAAGGGACACAAGGAATGGGTGAAGGTTTCGGACGGCGGTCCCTATCTGAAGATGAAGGTAACGCTCGGCTGAGCGGAACAGGAGCCTAAGAACAGGAACGGCTGAGCGAAACAGGAGCCAAAGAACAGGAACGGCTGAGCGGAACAGGAGTAAAAGGATATGAATATAGAAGAAATTAAAAGAATGGCAGCTTCCTCCGGCGCGGATGCCTGGGAGATCACCTGCCGGGACAGGAAGGACTGGGAATTTTATTTTATACGCCACAAGCTGGATCAGAACCGGGTGGTGGATGTGGAACATATAGATATGAAGGTCTATAAAAAGAACAGGGACCAGACCCTGGTCGGCACGGCCAGCGCGGAAATTGCCCCGACGGCCTCCGCGGAAGAGGTAAAGCAGCAGATCGCGGATCTTCTGTACCGCGCCAGCCTGGTGCAGAATCCTGTTTTTGAGCTTCGAAGTCCAGGAGAAAATGAAAGCGCGGCGGCGCTGCTGGCCTCGGAAGGCAGTGCACGTACGAATACAGAAGAGAATGCGCAGGAGGGCTGTTCCATTGCGGGGGCAGCGCGTGATTTCATTGAAGTTATGAAAGAACTTCCGGAGACGGAAGAGACGTACGTAAACAGTTATGAGATTTTTACAAAGGAAAATACGGTTCGGTTTATCAATTCGAAAGGGATCGATGTAACCCAGAAATATCCGGCCTCTTTCCTTGAAGTTGTTCTGAACGCCCGGGACAGGGAGCATGAAATCGAACTGTACCGCAGCTACGACAGCGGCACCTGCGACCGGGAGGGACTGAAGGAGGATCTGATCCGCTCCTTCAGGACCGGAATCGACCGTCTGCATACGCAGCCGACGCCGGCCTTTGAATCACTGCCGGTTGTCTTTGCCACGCCGGACGCGGTGTCCATCTATAAGTATTTTCTGGACAATCTCAGCGCCGGACAGCTTTACATGAAGTCGTCGCAGTGGAAGATCGGCGAGGCGATCGCGAAGGATATGGAGGGAGACCGGCTGACCATCCGCTCGCTTCGCTATCTTCCAAACTCTTCCTGCAATCTGAAATACGACAGCGAAGGGGCACTGGTGAGAGACTGCGTGCTGATGCGGGATGCTGTTCCGGAAAACTTCTGGGGCAGCCGGATGTACAGCGAGTATCTCGGCCTGAAAAACTCCTTCCTGGTGACCAATTATTCCGTCAGCGGCGGCACCGGAACGCCGGAGCAGCTCCGGACAGGCCGCTATCTGGAAGCTGCCGAGTTTTCGGATTTTCAGGTTGACACGCTGTCCGGCGATATTTTTGGAGAAATCCGTCTGGCCTACCTGCACGACGATGATAAGGTCATCCCGGTCAGCGGAGGTTCCGTATCCGGAAATATGAAGGACCTTATGAAGCATATGTCGATGTCCAGGGAGCAGCGCCAGTACAACAACGCACGGATCCCGGCAGTTACCCGGTTTGAGAATGTCACCATTGCCGGAGATGCGCGGAGGTAAACAGCCGTCAGGGGGTAAACGTATGGTTAAAGCAGTGGTTTTTGATATGGACGGCGTTATGTACGATACAGAGAGGTTGTCCCATAAATCCTGGCTGGAGGTCTGCCGGGAGATGGGCTGCACCATTAAGGAGGAGGATCTTCTGTCTTTCCGGGGACGGCCCCGCGAGATGAACGAACAGCAGTACGCTCATTTTGAGGGAACCAACGGTGTTTCCTACAAGGTATTGCGTAAAGGGCGGGACCGGCGGATGCAGCAGTATTTCGCACTCCATGGGATTCCTGTAAAACCGGGACTGTACGAGCTTATGGATTTTTTGAAGAAGAACGGGATTCGCACCGGAGTAGCTACCGGGACGGCCAGGGATATCGCAGAAGAGTACTGGGAAAAGACCGATGTCCGGCAGTATCTTGATTTTACGATCTGCGGACAGGAAGCCGGGCGGGGAAAGCCGGAACCGGACGTATACCTGCGAGCGGCTTCCATGGCAGGAGTAAAGCCGGAGGAATGCATGATTATCGAGGACAGTCCGAACGGGATCCGGGCCGGTTCCGCAGCCGGCTGCATCACGGTCATGGTTCCGGACATTGACGAGCCGGACGAAGGACTGAAGAGGCTGTGCCGGTATATATGCAGGAGTCTGAAGGACATTCCGGAGATCATCCGGGAACTTAATTCGTAAAAATGGAGATGCTTTCGCTGCTTTTTACGTGCGACGGATCCATCCGTTGCCTCTTGAAACTTAATTCGTAAAAATGGAGAAGTTTTCGCTGCCTTCCGGCATCATCGGGCAGGCAGTACGAATCAGGTAAATTTGTTGTAGCTTTAAGATAAGGAAAGGGGTTTGCATATGGAACATTGGGTGAGAGCCAGGTTTACACCGCCCACTCCGCTGGGACGGGATGGCAGGAGAGTCACGGCGAGCCGGGAACACATTGAGGTTTCAAAAAACGCGGCGAAGGAAGGAATGGTTCTTCTGAAAAATAAGGGCCATGTACTTCCGCTGGCGAAGGGCTCGCGGGTGGCATTGTTCGGAAAGGGTACAATTGACTATGTAAAGGGCGGCGGCGGTTCCGGCGATGTTACCACGCCGTACGTCCACAATATTTACGATGGTTTCATGGAACTTCAGAAGGATGGAATTGTCAGCGTTTTTGACGGTTCTGCTGAGTTTTATAAAAAGTACACAGAAGACGAGTATAAGAAAGGCAGCCGCCCGGGACTTATCAAAGAGCCGGAAGTTCCGGAAGATCTGCTGAATGCGGCCGCGGCCTTCACGGACATCGCCATCATCTCCATCAGCCGTTTCTCCGGCGAGGGGTGGGACCGCAAGAGCGGCGCCGGCGATGCCGTGCCGAACCTTTGTGATGACCGCGAAACGATTGCCGTAGAAAATGAACTGTTCAAGCGCGCTGATTTCTATCTGACCGATGAAGAGGACAGGATGATCAAAACCGTTTGCAGCCGGTTTTGCAAGGTGATTGTTGTCATGAACGTCGGCGGCATGGTGGATACTTCCTGGTTTAAGGACAATGATGCTGTATCCGGTGCGCTGATGGCCTGGCAGGGCGGCATGGAAGGCGGCCTGGCGGAGGCGGAACTTCTGATGGGAATTGGAAATCCTTCCGGAAAACTGGCGGATACATTTGCCGAAAAGCTGGAGGATTATCCGTCGACCGCCGGTTTTCATGAGGCAGCGGACCACGTGGATTACACGGAGGATATCTACGTTGGATACCGCTATTTTGAAACGCTGCCGGGAGCCGGAAAAAAGGTTGTCTATCCGTTTGGCTTCGGTCTTTCCTACACGACCTTTGCGCTGCAGCCGGTGATGGGAGAAACTTCCCCGGGGGAGGATATCTTCGTGCAGGTGCAGGTTACCAATACCGGACGGTACGCCGGAAGGGAAGTGGTTCAGCTTTATTACGGGGCACCGCAGGGAAAACTGGGCAAGCCGGCCCGTGCGCTGATCCGCTATCAGAAGACAGGACTTCTTCAGCCGGGTCAGTCGGAGCAGATTACCTTCCGGCTGAATGCGGATGAGATGGCCAGCTATGATGACCTGGGGCACATTCGAAAATCATCCTGGGTGCTTGAAAAGGGAAGCTATCATTTCTACCTCGGAACGGATGTGGAGAGTGCAAAGCTGCTTCCGTTTTCCTATGAACGGAAGGAAGATAAAACTGTAAAAACGCTGACGCCTCGTCTGGTTCCGCACAAACTGGCAAAACGGCTTCTGGCGGATGGAACCTGGGAAGACCTTCTGCAGGATCCCTCCTGGGCGCCGGAGGAAAGCGGCCTGGAAATGATGACGTACGAGGAACAGGACAGCGCCGGACCCAGGGTTCGTCCGGCCGTGTGCGGCGTAGCCTGGAAGCCGGCGAAACGCATGCAGTTTACGGATGTTGCCGATGGAAAGGCAAGCCTTGACGAGTTCATCGCGACGCTTTCGGATGAGGATCTGACCTGGCTTGTGGGCGGCCAGCCCAACACAGCCTGCGCCAACACCTTTGGATGGGGAAATCTGGAGGAAGCCGGAATTCCGAATATCATGACGGCGGATGGGCCTGCCGGCGTGAGATTTTATCCGGCCACCGGCGTAAAAACGACGGCATTTCCGTGCGCCACCCTGCTCTCCTGCACCTGGGATCCGCAGATTGTGTACGAGGTCGGACGGGCCGGCGGGCAGGAAGCAAAGGAAAACAACATTTACGCGTGGCTGACGCCGGCAGTAAACATCCATCGCTCGGCGCTGTGCGGACGGAACTTCGAATACTATTCCGAGGATCCATACCTTGCCGGGAAACAGGCATCCGCCATGGTGGAAGGGATCCAGAGCCAGCATGTTTGTGCTGTTGTCAAGCATTTTGCACTGAACAACAAGGAAATGAACCGGAAATATTCGGATTCAAGAGCCTCGGAGAGAGCCATCCGGGAAATCTATCTGAAGCAGTTTGAAATCATTGTGAAGGAAGCCCATCCCTGGGCAGTCATGACCAGCTATAACCTGGTCAACGGCTGCCACACCTCCGCGAATGCGGATCTTCTGGAAGGAATTCTCCGGGAAGAGTGGGGATTTGACGGCATGGTGACCACCGACTGGTGGACAACCGCCGAACATTATCTGGAATGCAGCGCCGGCAATGACGTGAAGATGGGCTGCGGCTATCCGGAGCGCCTGCAGGAAGCGCTGGACAAAGGGCTGCTCACACGAAAGGAACTGGAAGCGGCGGTACGCAACATCCTTACGCTTATTCTGCGTGTGGATGACTGAGGTTCATCGTAATTGCCGGCGGCGGAGCCGCACAGTAACCTGTACACCTGATTGAACAGGATGAATCAGGACGGCAAAAAAACGGCTGTCCGGGTACTCTTTCGGTATCCGGGCAGCTGTTTTTAGCTTACCCTTTTTATAACCCTTTTACTTACCCCCGTTTGCCTGCTTCTTTCTTCGAACAGCCGGGATCAGAGCCGCTCCGGCAAGCCAGAGCAGCCATGCGGCGGCGGATATACGGTTCCCGGTTTTGCTTCCCGGTGTAGTGTAGGTTATCCGGACATCGTGATCACCTGCGGGGATGAGGGCGCCGGGAAATCCTGTATTGACACGCATACTCTCCACCTTTTCGCCATCCACGCGGATGGTCCAGCCATCAGAGCAGGGGACGGAGAATACCATCATCTCTGTCTGCGGAAGGGAAACGGTGCCGCTGACGGAATTAAGATCGAAGGAAACATTCTGAAGAGAATCCTTTTCAAGTTCCTCCAGGTTTTTATCAAAATTCTTCATGGATGCGTTCATCATCTGAATGCTGTCCAAAGTGAAGGTTACGGGCGACTCAAAAGTTATTGTAATCACCTCATCGGCATCCGTATCTGAATATCCCAGGTTCACCGTGTAGCCGGTCCGGCCGGTTGCGTATATGGCTGAAGAATTGCGGATGGCAACACGCTTGTACAGATCAGAAGCATGAATGCCTGCGTAAACAAGAGAAGAATTTGACTTCAGTCCATTGAGCCGGAGGCAGGTTTCGCAGCCGGCTTTCCGATGGACTGGAACCGTCAGGGAAGCCTTTTTTTCACGCACCGTGTAGGTATTTCCATCGCGGTAGATTTTTTCATTTCCTTCCGGAAGTGCGACATCTTCCGTGGTTACTCCGACACTGCCCGAAGTAACTTCAAGTGCTGTCATATCCGCCGGGACTTCATCCACTACGGCGCCCTCCAGCATAACCTGGCGCTTTTCTGCCGGGTTCAGCTTCTCATAATCATCCTTTGCAACCGCTGTGGTGTAGGTGTATCCGAAAGGAAGCACGCGGGTATTCTTATAGATATAGGCACCGGGCACCGAAATGGTGTCATCCGGTACAAAACCATAGGGAACGGCATATGTATCTGCGGAAGCGGTTATGAACCATTTCACATTTAATAAAGCCTCATCGGCACTGCATCCGTCCAGACCCTGAAGACGATGTACGGCATTCTGGCCGATATTTTCCTGTTCATTCATAAAATCGGAATAGGACGGAGAAAGAAGACTGTTATAAAAGGAAGTACTGTTATATGAATAGAAAATTCCTGTATTTTCATGATCGCTTTTGACGGAATCGCAGTCAATGCGGCTGAAGGATCCGTCGGAGGGCAGGGAAGAAATTTCCGCCATTGCCTTATCACATGGAAGCTCCGTCACAGAGGAGGCAACCGTTCCGCGGTTTACAAAAGCGTTTCCGAAATTCGAAAAGTGCCGGTCATATAATAGGAGACCGCCCGCCAGGCACGAGGCCAGCGAAACAGCAAAAAGCCCGACGGTGCGTAATCCTTTTCTCTCCTTTCGATTGGCAAAAAACAGAAGAAAGAAAACAGTAGCTGTAAGCTCCATCAGTCCCGCCAGAACATACAGATGGTTGTGCTGGTACCAGAATTCCTTCCTGAATACATAAAACATGATGACGGCAGTGACCGCATAAAGGATATACGATACCGCAATGACGATTTTGTCATGATGATCCGGCAGGACGAGCTCATCCCAAACACCCGTCAGAGCGTAACCGGTCATGAAGGACAGTATAAAAATCCAGCGGCAGTTGGTGCTGGAGAAGCCATCCATCACAAAGCTTCCTGCAGGAACAATCAGCATGAGAAAGCTTAGAAGGAGTCCTATACGCAGCGTCCGGCTTCCCTTTTTCCGGCTGAAGAAGGTAAGAGCAACAGCGGGATAGGCCAGGACACAATAGTTAAGTGCAGTATCGGAGCCGGCTCCCCTGGATGGAGCAATAAAGAAAAGAAAGCAGCGGGCAATACGGTATTTTATTCCATAGCTTAGAAGATTAAATGCTTTCTCCGAACGGATCCGCGGACTTGCAGACAGCATATGGATCGTGGGGAGCAGCGTCAGGCAGGCCATGGCTGCGCCGAGAAGAAAGAATATTCCTACCCGGAAGACGGCGATAAAAAAGTTTTTTACCCTCTGTTCCCGGTAAACGGACGGAAAGCGGAGAATCAGATATGCGCCGAGGGTCAGTGTCATCATGTACATCATGTAATAGTTACTGAACAGTCCAAGAAAAACAATAAAACTGAACAGCAGCAAATGCTGGCCGGCAAGAGCATATTCGCCGGTAAGCAGAAGAAGCGGCAGAAGCTCGAAAGCGATCAGATAGTGCGGATGCATGATTCCGTCGTGCATCAGATAGCCGCAGAACAAATAGACCATGCTTCCTGCCAGTACTGCCTGATCCTTTTTTCCGAAATGCTTTGCAAAAACATAGAAGGAAAGGCCGGAAAGATACATGCGCAAAAGCGTAATGACGTTGTAAAATACTTCTATTCCGGAGGTTGGCACAAAGACGCTGAGCAGAGCAAAGGGATGTGTACGGAAGATTTTACGCACATCATCGCCGGTTCCGATGGTGAAGTCAAACATCTTAATCCGGAAATCACCTTTAAATGCTCTTTGGAAAAAGTCCCGAAGATATTTGCCGATATAGTCTGTATAAACAAAATACTGAGGCCTGCCATCCTCCCACCAGACAAAGCTCTTCCCCCGGATGATAAATACCAGAAAGGTGGCTGCCGCAAACAGTGCAAAAGTCAGCGTATAATAAAGAAGATACTTTCGAACACTCCACTTTTTCGTTTCCATAGTATAAGGCTCTCCCTGCAAGACATTCTTAAAAAAGTATAACAAAACGGAAAAACTATGTAAAGTTGGTTTCCGGGCGTGTCATTGCGCGATCTTCCCGATCTGTCTTACCATTTTCCGTTTCGGAGTATTCGAACCAGCATGGAAAAATTATTCCGGTATAGTTAATGTGCGCGCAGTGGATTATAATGAACACATCCGGCCTGTAGCGGAAACCGGATGAAAGATTACAGAATAAGGGGGTATGGATTATGGCGAAAAATTACAGATCGCAGCTGACGGGCTGCTTTGGCGACCCGATTGATGAGAACCCGACCGGAGTGATGGAGGAGGCGGCCTATCATGCGTGCGGCCTTGACTACCGTTACATTACGATGAAAGTGAAGGCAGAGGATTTGAAGGCCGGCATTGCCGGGATCCGCGCCATGAATTTTCGGGGACTTAATCTGACGATTCCGCACAAGGTGGCGGTGATCCCGTATCTGGACGAACTGTCCGAACAGGCCCGGATTATCGGAGCCGTTAATGTCATTATCAATGAGAACGGGAAGCTGATCGGAGACAATACGGATGGCCGCGGCTTTCTGAAGTCGCTGACAGACATCGGCTTTGACCCGAAGGGAAAGACGGTGACGCTCCTGGGCGCCGGCGGAGCGGCGAGAGCTGTGGCGGTGGAGCTGGCGCTGGCCGGGGCAAAGAAAATCAATATCATCAACCGTTCCGAAAAACGCGGCAGGGAAGTGGCGGAACTGACCGCTGAGAGAACACCTGCCTTAACAGAGTATCTGCCCTGGACCACGGCCGGAAGTGCGGAAGGACCGGCTGCAATTCCGAAGGACACGGATGTGCTGGTGCAGTGCACCAACATCGGACTTTATCCGGACGTAACCGGGCTCCCGGACATCGATTACAGTTCCGTTATGCCGGACATGCTCTGCGCGGACGTGGTATTCAACAGACCGGACACACCGTTCCTTCAAAGGGCACACGAGTGCGGCGCCCGCACGATTCAGGGACTTGACATGCTGGTCAATCAGGGAGCCTTGAACTTTGAAATGTGGACCGGCTGCAAAGCCCCGGTGGATGTAATGATCCGGAAGCTTCGGGAAGAATTCGGGCTTTAAGAAATAGTAAAGCTGCCCGGCGGCCGCGAGCCGGGTTCCTGTCATTGAAGCGGATTTATATAATAAGAAATCTCCGGGTTCGGCTTGCATATATTCCCGGTCTGCGGTAAAACACAGAAGGACCGGGAATGGATGCACAGAAGGACCGGGAATGCACACACAAAAAGGCCGGGAATGCATACACACAGAAGGACCGGGAATGCACACGCAGAAGAACCGGGAACGAACGCACGGAAGGACAGCAGGGTACAGGCAGGAGGCGTCAGCATGAAAATATATGCGTATGAAGTTCGGGACGATGAGATTGACTATTTCACACAGGCACAGAAGAAGTTTGATGCGGACATCATTCTGAAACCGCAGCTTTTGACATGCGGGGAAATCAGAGCGCTGGAACCGCATTCCGCGATCAGTATTCTTGGGCTGGAGCGCTGTGACAAGGATGAACTTGACTCGATGGCCATGCAGGATATCCGGTATCTGGCAACCCGGACGGTCGGTTACGATCATATCGATCTTGAGTATGCGAAAAAGGTCGGAATTCATGTATGCAACGTCGGCTATGCTCCGGATGGGGTTGCAGACTTTACCATCATGCTGATGCTCATGTGTCTTCGCAATTACAAGCAGGCGCTGTGGCGTGCCCATGTCAATGACTTTTCGCTGAACGGTCTGATGGGGCGCGAGCTTTCCGGCCTTACGGTCGGCATCATGGGGACCGGCCGCATCGGTGCTCGTGTAGCCCGCGATCTTTCCGGCTTTGGCTGCCGCATTCTGGCCTATAACCGGCACCCGGTAAAAGAGCTTGAAGATATAGTTACGTATGTGACACAGGAGGAAATCTATCGCCAGTGCGATATTATTACCCTTCACCTGCCGCTGACGCAGGAAACCTGCCACATGATCAACGCCAATACGATCCGCAAAATGAAGGATGGAGTGGTTCTGATCAACTGCGCCCGCGGCGCCCTGATGGATATGGACAGCCTGATTGATGCCGTGGAAACCTCCAAAATCGGAGCTCTCGGTATGGACTGCGTGGAAAACGAGGAAGGCATCATCCATCTGGACCGCCGCACCGACATTTTTTCCGACCGGAAGCTGGCGTATCTTCGCCAGTTTAAGAACGTGGTGCACACCCAGCACATGGCGTTTTACACAGACGGCGCCGTGCGCAGCATGGTAGACGGCGCTATCCAGGGTATTCTGGACATGGCCGGCAACCGGTCGTGCCGGACACAGCTGGTTTAAGAGAAGCTCCGGGGTTTAAGTGATGCAGACGCGGATTTCGGCTAATCCGGCGCGGAGGCAGATTCCTGGATTTCATGGCGCATGGATTCCGGGATTTGATCGGCAGTTGACAAGACTGCGCTCACAGCGTATGATCATTTCAGTGATGGTCTCTGGAGAGTCCCGTGCAGCGGGCGCCGAAGGTGTAAGGCCGGCAGAGCGTTTCTGTCTATTCCTCAGGAAGGGAAGAAGCGTTTTTCGGCTGACTGATCTCTCAGGCAAACGGACAGAGCATAAGCATTTGCTTGCATGCATCCATTTCTGTTCAACTCTTTAGAGAGCGGTTTCGTCTTTTTTATCGAAGAGACGGGATCAGCTCTTTTTTTGTTGCACATTTTACTGCTGCCGCCATGCAATCCTGCCGCAGCGGCAGGAAACGGCTGACGTTTACTTTTTTGAAGCGGCTGACTGCTGTAAAGAAGTCTGGCAGCGTTTTTCGATGTGCATCTGCACCGCCTGTTCGTTCTTAGCGCGGCTCCGGTTGACCTCCTGCTTTATTCTTATCATTTTTTGTGTAACACGAAGAGGTACAGCATCGTTCTTATCGTTCTGTATCCTCTGCGTCCATTTGAACATCAGGAGGGAAAAGAGTTGGAGGCGTTTACGAAATTTCTGGTCAAAATCGATGATTATGTGTGGGGACTGCCCCTGATTATTGCGATCCTGGCGGTCGGGCTTTTACTGACCATCCGGCTGCGCGGACTGCAGTTTCGAAGGATGGGACTTGGATTTAAGTTTTTGTTTTCAAAGGAAAGCTCCGGCAAAACGAAGGACAGCGGTGATGTCACAAGCTTTCAGGCCTTGTGCACGGCGCTGTCGGCAACGATCGGAACCGGAAATATCGTGGGCGTCGCCACAGCCATCGCAGCCGGCGGACCGGGCGCTCTTTTCTGGATGTGGATGGCAGCTCTTGTCGGCACGGCAACCAAATATGCAGAGTGTATGCTCGCAGTGAAATTCCGTACCAAAGCAGCCGACGGACATATCGTCGGAGGTCCGTTCTATTATATTGAAAACGGAATGGGAGAAAAGTGGAAATGGCTGGCGAAGATTTTCGCCTTCTTTGGCCTTCTGGTCGGCCTTTTCGGTATCGGTACGTTTACCCAGATCAACGGGATTACCAGTGCAGTTCAGAACTTCTTTGACCCGGAAACGAAAACCGCGGTTCACATGTTCGGCCATGCATACTCTGTCAGCACGGTGATCGCCGGACTGCTCCTGACCGTCTGCGTTGCCATGGTTATTATTGGCGGATTGAGGCGGATTTCTCTTGTGGCGGAAAAAATTGTTCCGTTTATGGCTGTTGTTTATATAGCGATCTCTTTGATTGTCATTTTGACTCATCTGACGGAAGTTCCGGCTGCCTTTGCTGAAATTGTTCAGAGTGCCTTCGGACTTCGCGCAGCGGCAGGCGGAGCACTCGGTGCCATGGTGATGGCCATGCAAAAGGGAATTGCCCGCGGTATCTTTTCCAACGAAGCCGGGCTGGGCAGTGCTCCGATTGCGGCGGCTGCAGCCAAAACCAATGAGCCGGTACGCCAGGGCCTGATTTCCATGCTGGGAACCGTCATCGATACCCTGATTATCTGCACCATGACCGGGCTTACCATCGTCATTATGGGTGCCTGGAAGATCGACGGTCTGGAGGGTGTCCAGATTACGACGAAGGCTTTCCAGATGGGACTGCCTTTCCAGGAACGCGTATCTTCCTTCCTTCTGATGATGTGTCTGGTATTCTTTGCCTTCACCACCATCCTCGGATGGGACTACTACAGTGAGCGCTGCCTTGATTATCTGACGCACAACAGCAATAAGGCAGTGTGGATTTTCCGCTATCTCTACATTCTCTGCGTTTTCATCGGACCCTACATGACCGTCAAAGCGGTATGGACCATCGCAGACATCGTAAATGGCCTGATGGCCATCCCGAACCTGATCGCTCTGACAGCCCTCAGCACCGTGGCAGTGGCGGAAACGAAAAAATACTTTGACAGTCACAGGCAGCTCTCCTGAGAATGGCGAAAGCTGCGGCGAAAAATAATAATCAGCTGTCAGGTGAATGACAGCCGGCTTCCTGGTTTAATACCTCTTTGCTGCACAGAAGATGAGCGGATACCCCGGTGTTCGCAAATCCGACACAGCAGAGGGGTATTATTTTTTTTTGCCGCAGCAGGGATTCACAGCCTGAACAAGGCAGCCGGCAGGACATTTTGAAGACGAAAAAGATGGAGGCTCGATGATTTTGGAGAAACACAAGTATGGATATGCGCGGGTTTCAAGCAAGGACCAGAATCTGGCAAGACAGATCACGGCGCTCATGGAAGCCGGGATTGAGAAAAAGTATA
>ONLK01000047.1 GCA_900318615.1 uncultured Eubacteriales bacterium | reverse complement strand
GCCGGGCGTGATTATATGATCAGCGGCGATCAGCTTGTTCTGACGCCGGACACCAGGATACCACATACGACGTGGAATACGTTCTATCCGGAAAATGAGGAAGCGGCTGAGCGCGATATCGAGGCACTGCCGTTCCGGCCGGATTTTGGACTGGTAAAAACAACGGATGGGAGATTTGTTACGCTTCGCGCGCTGGCGCATCCGGAGTACACGACAAAATGGCAGGTCTGCGTGACCTATGATACGGATGAGGTATGGCAGGGACCGGTTCCTGCCGGGCAATTGCAGCGGTTTCCGAAGCTTTCGGAGAAGCTGCGGAAGAAGCAGAAGGTGAATGTCGTTCTGTACGGGGACAGCATTGCCTGCGGATTTGACTGCAGCGGAATGTATGGACAGAAGCCGCAGCAGCCTTCGTGGGGAGAACTTCTGCGCGAGGCAATGCGGCGATCCTGGTCGTCAGAGATCTCCTTTTCCAACGTTTCGCGGGGCGGCGCGGATAGTTTGTGGGCGATTCAGCATGCGCAGGAGAAGGTGTGCCGGCTTCACCCCGACCTGGTGATTCTGGCCTGGGGTATGAATGATCACTGCACTGCGGAGGAATACCAGGACAGGATGAGAAGACTTATCGCGTCGATCCATGGGGCCTGCCCGGATGCGGAATTTGTCCTTGTGACGACAACACTGCCGAATTCGCTTCTCGGCACACCGCCGATCTATTTCTGCGACCGGCAGGACCTGTATGGGAAAGAGGCGATTCTGCCGCTAGAAGAGGAAGGACTTGATGGAACAGGGCGGGGAATTGCGATCGCAGATATGCAGGCAGTGCACAGGGAAATCCGAAAGCATAAACGCTTCGGCGACACAACAGCGAACTGGCTGAATCATCCGAACGACTTCCTGGCGCGTGTCTATGCACAGGTCCTTGCGGAGGTGCTGCAGTGCGGGGAGAGGGATGACGGATACGGAGTATAGAAACGGAAAGGTCGTACTCAGGCAGGACCTTTCAGCGGGGGATGAAGATGGCAGTGAAGTGGGACAGTCCGGCAGCTTATATCATGATTTATACGAGGCGCGTGGAGGAGAAAACCTACCCTGCAGGATTGGCCGGAAGCCTGCACCTGGCGGTAAGCCGGGATGGCAGAACCTATCGCGCGTTAAATCAAAATTATGGCATTCTTTTTGTACGGGGAGTGGTGCAGGCTGATAATACCATCTGTCCGCTTCGGGCAGCAAAGCCCCGGATTTTAAGACTGAAAGATGGAAAATATCTGATTGCGGCAAAGACAACCGGGGAGAATGGAGAGCAGTTGCCGGAGGGTGCGCCGGGATGGGCTTTCTGGGAGACGAAAGACTGGGACTCGTTTCGTGAGATCAATATGGAGACGGGTAACTCAATTATTTCTGCTATATCGGAACGGGAAAAAGACGGAGAAACTTCAAAGCATGGTTTCGAAGCCGGTAAAAAAACAGGCGGGGCAGTCCGGTCCACGGAAGGTGATATCGGGATATCGGATGATGCAGACAGGATGAATTTGGATTGCCCCGACAACGGAAGCCCGCTGTCAGCCGCAAACCATCTGCATGCAGAGGACACGGCAGTGATTCGCGTGCGCAGCTGTGAGGCGGATTTTGCGGAGCAATACTGGAATCCGCTCCGAAGCGTTGCCGTCCGTATACCGGAGAAAATCCGGGCAGAGGAATTGCCGTTTACACCGGCGACGGTAATCTATTCAGACGGTTCCACAGACCGCAAGCCAGTTGCCTGGCATACTGAATGCATTCCGCATAAACCAGGAGAATACTCCGTCTGTGGAACCATCATCCAGCGGCATTATCCGTTCCCACTCGCAAAAGGATACGGTGATCCCGTACTCTTTTTCTGGGAGGGGCATTGGTATGATATCTCCACCAATGATAATCTGGACGATATTGGACTTTATGTCAGAACGGCAGACTCACCGGAGGCATTGTTTGCGCCTGAGACCAGGGAACATCTGATTCTGGGGCAGGATGAGGCGAGGGGATTCCTGCAGTCTTTCTGGGCACCGGAATTTCATGTGATCGGCGGGCAGCCGTATCTGCTTTTTGCCGTCAGCGGAACGCCATGGAAGGTCGGCTGCTATCTGATGCGGCTGAAAAAGCATGGCTGCCCTGCGGATCCGCACAGCTGGGAGGAACCTGTTCCCGTGTTGCTGCGGGACGGACGACCGCTGGCCTGGAAGGAAGGTGCTATTTCTCTTGACATGACGTATATTGAGAACAGCGGGAGATCCTATATGGTATGGTCTTACCGGGAGCATATGGGAACGCCGCAGGATACCGGATCCATGCTGTATATCGCGGAAACAGATTCGAAGCGCCCATGGCGTCTGATCTCAGACCCGGTCCTTCTGTCAAGACCGCTTTATGGATGGGAAAATGTCAGAGGAACCATTAATAATGAGGGACCGAATGCCTTCGTGCATGACGGCAGAATCTATCTGTGCTATTCGGGAGGAGATGCCATTGGCTATACCTATGCGGTCGGACTTCTTTCAATTCCTTGCGGCGAAAATCTGCTGGATGCTTCAAAGTGGAAAAAACGCTGCACTCCGGTCATGAACTTTACGACGATTTCCGGGGAGTACGGCCCGGGACATAACTCATTCTTCGTCGATGAGGATGGCCATCTGATGACCGCCTATCATGCGGAGGATTCCTATGAACATCACCTGCGCTGTGATGGTATCCGCAGGATCCATTTTGATATTCACGGAGAACCCGTGTTCAATATGGATGAAGCACATGATCTCTCTCCGGCGCTTCGGGAGGTGCACACCACTGTTTGCGTAGCGGATGAAGAGGCCTGAAAAGGGAAGGACAGCAATCACTATACGGCATCAACACACTCCCTTGAGGAGGAGGTGGGGTGATGCCGGCAAAGGTTACTGCCGATAAAAGAAAGGACTTTATTATGAACGGATTCAGGGCAGATTTTGATTCACTGAGGACATATCAGTGTCCGGACTGGTTTCGGGATGCCAAATTCGGCATCTGGAGCCATTGGGGTCCTCAGAGTGTTCCTATGCAGAATGACTGGTATGCACGCAATATGTACATCCAGGGGACGCGGCAGTATAACTTTCATGTCCGCCATTATGGACATCCGTCAAAATTCGGTTATCTGGATGTATGCCGCCTCTGGAAAGCAGAGCGTTTCGATCCGGAGGAGCTGATGGATCTGTATGTGCGCGCCGGAGCCCGCTATTTCATGGCGCAGGCCACTCATCACGATCATTTCTTCAATTATCAGTCAGAGGTCAATCGTTTTAACTCTGTGAATATCGGACCTGGCAAGGATATCTGCAGACTCTGGAAGGATGCGGCCGACAATGCGCATCTCCCGTTTGGACTTTCAGAGCATCTTGCGGCTTCATTTACCTGGTGGGCGGTCAACAAAGGATGCGATTCCTATGGCCTTTACAAGGGTATTCCCTATGACGGAAACCGCCCGGAGCTTCAGGACTTTTATCATCATAACAAGGCATATGCAGAGGAACTGCAAAATAAGGGCGTCCTTAACGAAATGCCGGTGCGCTGGATGACGACAGACCGGAACTATCAGGAATACTGGCTGAAGGCAGTCCGGGAGATGATCGACCTGTTTCAGCCGGATCTGCTGTATTCTGATTCAGGGCTGCCGTTCCTGCAACCGGAGGCAGAACTCTCCAACACGCAGCCCGGACTGGAGGCAGTTGCGCATCTATATAATACTTCCATTGAAAAATTCGGATATAATCATGCAGTTTACACCCAGAAGGACAGGACACCGCGGATCGCGGAGGTTGGTCTTGTGGATGTTGAGTGCAGTCAGCTCGCGGAAATTTCTCCTCGCCCCTGGCAGACCGATACATTTCTCGGCGGATGGTTTTATGATGAAGGATGCTCCTACAAACCGGTCAATCAGCTCATTGAGATGCTGGTCGATATTGTGTCGAAAAACGGCTGCATGATGCTGAATGTATCTCAGCGCCCGGATGGTACGATTGATGAGGAAGCGCGGTGGGAGCTGGAAGAGATGGGGAAATGGATTTCCATCTGCGGTGAGGGCATCTATGGAACCCGCCCGTTCCGTGTCTTCGGGGAGGGAGACACCCGCGTCACGATTCAGGGCTTTACGGAGGAGCGTGCGCCCTGGACGTCGAAGGATTTCCGATTCACGACGGACAAGTCCGGGAAAACACTCTATGCATTCATGATGGCAGAACCTGCGGATCACAGGGCAGTCATTACTTCCCTGACTGAGCAGGAGAAGGTAAAGAGCGTCAGATTGCTGGGAGGGGAGACTCTTCCGTTTGAACAGGCATTCGGAGTTCTGTCCGTGAAACTGCCGGAGAAGCTGCCGACATCCTATATCAACGCGCTGGCAATTCAGCTCTGATATCACCGCATGCAAGTAATGTCCCCAGGGCCGCCCGTCATCGGGGGCGAAGCACGAAATGATGCCGAAATCATAGTATCATTTCCTATGAAGTTAAGCAGAGTACCCTATCCATACGCCGCAGAGGCGCATGGGTAGGGATGAATGCTACTGCTTTTTAATGTAATCAGATACAACATCGGTATAGTTGTATCCCACTGTCGTGACAAAATAGCTGTCTGTCCAGAAAAGATGCTTTTCACCCCAGTAGATTTTTTTTAAGTTCACGCGGGTACCGTTTCCATGTTATCCGGGCTGATCTTGTTTTGAGAACATTGGCCAGCTCCGTAAGCCTCTCGTTTGGCGGCGCTTCAAACAGGATGTGTACATGATCGGCTTCGCCGTTCATGCCAAGTACATTGCAGCCCCGGTTTTCAAGCCCCTCTCGGAGTGCGTTGTATACACAGCCCTTAACAGCGCCTGTCAGCGCCGGTTTCCTGTATTTCATAACCAGCACCATATGATACTGGAGCAGGAAACAGCTGTGCCGGTTTACATAAAACAGCCTGTCCGCCTTCTTCATAAAGCACCTCCCGACTTTACACCCAAACATATGTTTGCTATAATTATAGTGTCAGAAACAGCTTATAGCAAGGCACTTTACGACAGGCAGGAGCGTTTCATCCAAATGGCATACGCGGTCCGCAAAAACTTATATTTCCAAAGCACGGCATCCGGAAATGTACGGGTACCTGGATTCTTATTCCAGGAAATCAAAGCTCCTCCAGAATGCCGCACTCTTCCGGCTCCGGAACTGGTTCACGGCGCATGGAAAGCAGTCTCTCACCGTGAATGAACTGTCTGTTGTGGGTGAAATTGACGCGGCTGTCAGCGCCGGAATGGGACGCCCGAAGGCCGTGCTGTCTTACTTTGCCCTCGACAGGGTCATGCGCGTAAACCATAACCCGGATTTCTTTGCCGGGCTTCCGATGCAGTCCGCACAGGAATGCCTGAAACAGAAATGCCGGGAGTTCAGGTCATGGCTGAACGCATTAAAGGAGTATAAGGCAGATCCTTCCAAGCTCCCCGGGAGACCAAAGATGCCGGGGTATATCAAATCCGACACAGCCATTGTCCGTTTTACGAACCAGGACTGCGTCCTGTACGGGGATACCATGAAGTTCCCGCACACAAAAGAGACCATTTCCTTCGGGCGCCTCCCTGAGGGCTGTATCCTTAAGGAAGTACAGTCCGTGCCATGCCATGGACAGTATCTCCTGATTGCTGTATTGGAAACACCGGATACGGATGCCGTTTCCGACATGCCGTATAAAGCGGCCATTGATTTCGGCGTAGATAACTTCGCATCCATCGCACCGGACACGGACATCCCGTGCCTTATCTGCAAAGGCGGAGCCATGAAGGCCGAAAACCAGTGGTTTAACAAACGCATGGCGGAGCTGAAAGCCGTTCTCATGAAGGGGCATGACCCGTGGGCTTACCATCCGGCATCGACGAAGCAGATGGAAGCTTTATCTTTAAAACGGGAGCAGTTCTTCCACGACTACTTCCACAAACTGTCGAAGTATATCGTCCGCTGGTGTCTTGAAAACCGTATCGGAACACTTGTGTATGGCCACACAAAGCTCTGGAAGCAGAAGACTTCCATCGGGAAGCAGAACACCCAGAACTTTGTGCAGCTGCCGTTCATGGCGTTTGTGAGTATGCTCCGTTACCAGTGCGGACGGGAAGGGATCCGCCTCCTGGAGCAGGAGGAATCGTATACCTCAAAAGCCAGTGCCGTGGACGGGGACCTCATCCCTGTGTATGGGCAGGAACACGAAAAGCCATACCATTTCAGCGGCACGAGGGTAAAACACGGCCTGTACAGGACGGGCGACGGCAGGACGGTAAACGCCGACCTTAACGGCGCCGCTAATATCCTTCGGAAAGCTTTCCCGGACGCCTATGAATGTACGGATGTTTATGCCATTCTCAGGAACATACAGACAATACGGTTTGGAACATTATACAAAGTAAGCGGCTGATACCCGCGACAGGGGCCGCGTGAACCGGCCCGCATTTGCACGGACATCCTTCATGGTCCGAAAGGAGTAATTGTCACGGCAGTGCAGATACCATATCCATACGGTACGCATGGGTGTGGTAGTTCATATCGAACTGTCTGTAGGGAGCTTATAATGCTGAATTGTTTTGTGGTCGCTGCCGGCGGAGCCGTGGGCGCGGTGGCAAGATACCTGATAGGATTACTGCCGCTACCCCCGGGAAGCGGGTTCCCGGTTAAAACGTTTCTCATAAATGTGTTTGGCAGCTTTCTCATCGGGCTGGTGACCGCCTGGGCGGCAAAGGATTCTCCTTCTCCGATGCTTGTTTTGTTTCTGAAGGTCGGTATTTGCGGCGGGTTCACCACGTTCTCTTCATTTGCACTCGAAACACAGGGATTGATGAAGCAGGGAGCGGGCGGAATTGCCTTGATTTACATGATATTGAGTATGGTCTGCGGCGTGATGGCAGTATATGCGGCGCAGAAGCTGATATGAAGTTGCCATGATAAAGATCACAAACATATAGCCCGCACAGTCATCGCGGCAATGCCTGCAGAACCGCCCGCCTTGACCGGATTCAGGGTGCCAGGCGGGACTCCTCGGCCATTTATTTAATGACCGGGGAGTTTATTCTGCTTTCTTTTTCATCACGGGATCTTTATTGCTGTAGAAAAGGTACAGCAGCGCGGCAAGGGCAGCGGTCAAAATATCCGAGACCGGCTGGGAGAAGAGTACGCCATAGTATCCGAATGCGGAGGACAGAATTTTGATCAGAAGATAGAGAAAAACACCCTGTCTCCCGATGGAAAGAAGAAGCGCGCCGGAGCCCCGCCCGATCGATTGAAAAACGCAGGTGATGACGAGGACAATTCCCTGAAACAGCATGCCGCTCTGGAGAATGCGGAGCATCCCAGCTCCATACTTGATGATGTCCTCCTGGCCTATGAAGATGCGGATAAGCGGACGGGAAAAGAGCATGATGATTGCCATCAGGGAGAGTGAGACAACCGATTCCATAAGCAGGTTGAATCGAATGACAGCAGACAGGCGTTCCCTGTTTTTAGCACCGTATGCATAGCCGATCAGCGGCTGAGCGCCAAATCCAAAGCCTACCATCACCATGATGGTAATCATATTGACTTTGTTTGCAATGCCGAGCGCCGCAATCGCGTCCGTGCCGTATGGCAGAATGGATCGGTTCAGCAGCGTGCCTGCGAAGCTCGACATTAGGTTTGTAAGACCGCCGGGGATACCGATCGATAATACCATCAGCAGATCCCTGCCAGAAATTTTCATAAGACGGTGATCGATCGACATTCGCTGGCTTTTTCGTGTGATGTAATACAAATAGAAGAGATCGGTCGAAGCATTGCCCACCACGGTAGCGATCGCGGCGCCGGAGGCTCCAAGGCCAAGTCCGAAGATAAGCACTGGATCAAGGATAATGTTGACAATGGCACCAATGATTGTTCCAAACAGAGAGGCAGTCGTAAACCCTTCCGCGCGCAGCGTATTGTTCGGAACCAGAGGAAAAATCATGAGCGGCGCCCCGAGCGCAATATAAAAATAGTAACTCTGCGCATAGGAAAGTGTATCTGTTGATGCGCCGAGAAGCCGCAAAATCGGTCTCTGAAATCCGAGCAGGAGAACGGCGACAAGAACGCCGAATAAAAGAGAGCCCCAGTAGACAAAGGAACTGATCTTCTTTGCCTGGTCATATTTTTTCTCTCCAAACAAACGTGAAATATAGGAGCTTCCGCCGAGTCCCCAGACATCGCCGATCGCGATCAGCAGGGTAAAAACAGGAGAGATCAGCGACACGCCGGCAATCAGGGTGGTATTTCCGGTTAGCGCGATAAAGTACGTGTCCACCATATTGTAGGCCACGGAGATAAGCCCGGCCAGAACAACCGGCAGGGTAAAACGGAAGAATGTCCGGGCGAGCGGTGCCGATTCAAAATTGAATGCGGTTGAATCTTTCTGATGCATAAAATAATCTTCCTCTGACGAATTTCCAGTCTGGTTCTGGACTATAGCCCCGATTATACTGATCATTTTCCGGATGTCCAGGCATTGCCCGGATGGCGGCATCGAAGGCGGCATCGAAGTGATATTCTTATCAGAATAATATGCCAAGCAGGACGCACAGCTGGGTGATGCCGTTTACCATCTGCTCTCTCCAGTTTGCCGACGCTTCCCTGCTGTTCAGATGCCGGGCAAACCAGAACATGACCAGAACACCCGATGCCCCCGCCAGGAAGAAGATCAGGGATGGCAGCGCGGTCATATGATGCCATACCGCAGCGGCTGACCAACGGCTGCGATCGAAGAACAGGGCAAAAAACATCAAGGCAAATCCTCCGGGCATGAGAAGCCGCATCTGATGATTCAGGAAAGGCAGATCCCTCTTCTTTAGTGCAATCACAAATTTCCAGGCAGCCTTCATTACCCCGGCAAGGATAACCAGAATGGTTCCTGTACGGAATAGAACACTGGGAAACCGGAGCGCCAGAATGCTGGAACTGATGCCGAAAAAGAGCACAGGCAGACAGTCCATCCATGCCATGGTCAGGCCAAAACCTTCCGGAACCCCGGAATCAAACGACTGCTCCACTCGTTCTGGCTGCCGATTCTGTGACGCGGCATCCTGCTGATATGATTTCATACATTATTTCCTATATCGCCGGTATACAGAGGCAGCTGGCGGCAGACCCGCCCGGTGTATCCGCTGCCGGTTTATTCCATACTGCATCAGGATACTTCCTTATGCAGCCAGCCCCTTATGCGACCAGCCATTTGTGCTTTTTCACGGAGTAAATCGGCAGGAATGGGATCATGATCGGCGTTGTGGATTTGTACCTCTGATATTCCGGGTCATTCCCATAGTTTTTATCCTGACGGATTTCCAGGCGGCGTGCCCCGCCAAACATCACATAAATAATGCCGACGTAGCCAAGTATGGCGCAGATCCACTCCGCTGCGGTGTGATACACGTTCAGTCCGGACACAAAGACCCCGGTCCAGAAGACCATCTCGCCAAAATAATTGGGGCAGCGCACCAGACGGAACAGTCCCGTGTCGACAAAACGGCCCGGATTTTTCTTCTTGGCATGGTTCTTCTGCAGATCAGCAGTGGATTCCAGGAGCAGACCGACTGCGGAGATCAGAAAACCCGTCAGGCAAAAAGCATCGGTACCCTTGTGATTTGCAAGCCTGAAAAGAATGGGTGAAGTCTCCAGAACATAAAGAAGCGCCGCGGAGATCCAGATGCCAGTTTTGGCGGCGAAGGATACGCTGTTGTTTTCCTTCACTTCGCCTTTCATCCGGCGGTGATATGCCGTTTTCAGATCGCGATATGCCAGATATCCGGAGAGCCGGCATCCGTAAACAATGAACAGCACGCATTGCAAAATTGTCCCAGCAGTGAAGCTTCCGGAAAACATAACCAGGAGACCCGCGCCGATCAGAGCGACTGCAGCACCGTATCCCAGGGAAATGAACCATACATATTTCCGGAACCCGCAGGAGCTGGCGATCAGAGCCAGAAGCAGCAGAATCAAAAACTCTTTCATTTGAACACCTCTGAATTGCTACAAAATGAATTGCTTGACAATGTACGTGGAAAAGAACCATATTTCATGATAGCGACAGATGTCGTTATTCGCAATCAGTTTTGCCGGAAGGCTTAGAATCTGCAACATTCCGGGGGAGGTGTCGCTTTTTGAGAAGAAAGGATTTGGACCACAATCTGATTCAGAACTGTGTGATGGAAGCGCTTCTGCAGCTCATGAAAAAGAAGAACTATACTGAGATTTCGGTTGGTGAAATCGCAGCGCGTGCCGGTGTTCACAGAGCAACCTTTTACCGGCATTTCACGTCCAAGGATGATGTCCTGCGCTGCTGCCTGTCCAGGATGCTTAAGGAGGCGAAGGGGAACAGGGAGCTGCTGCGCACGGATTTTGCCGCCTTTATCCGCCCGGTCTTCCAGTCTTTTTACGAAAACAAAACGCAGATGCTTCTGCTCAATCAGGCCGGACTTTCCGGCCAGCTCCTCGATGTATTAAAGGACTATTTTCGATTTGATGTGATACCCGATATCGTGACAGATGGCCCGGAAGAGGAGACGGGCACGGAAAGCGGCGCCGGGGAGGCCAGAGCAAGCACAAACATAGAAAAATACCGGATGGCATACCGCATCGGCGGAATATACTCGTGCCTGCTACTCTGGTTCTCCCATGATATGCGGGAGACGCCGGAGGAGATGACACGGATCGCGGCTTCCATATAGCACTAAAGACACGGGCTGGTAATCTTACCAATGTCCAGACGCGGGAGAAAACCCGTGCGGGATTTTCCCCGCGTTGTAGCAGAGAATGCGGCACAGTATATTTAGGTGTAGCGGCACTACTTTATATAGGACAATATAGTACTAGGCTTTTAATCCTTCCTTTTGACAGTATTCTGAAATTTTCATGAGTGCGGAACCAACGAGGGAGGCATCACTGCCATAATGGCCAATATAGATATCAAACGGTGCATCTTTAAATGCGGAAAGCTGCTGTACCATACTTTTTAGCCTTGCGGTATCCTCTTCACACATATATTGTGACAGCAAGCCCCCTAAAATAACATCACCGGGCAAGACCATTCTGACATTGTCAATCAGAGCAGCAAGTTCCCAAAGATAGTTTTCCCAAACGCGTTTGTCTTCTGATAAACCGCTTTTTATTCCATCAAATAGCGCATCAATACCTTTACCTGCAGATCGTTCCAGGGCATTTACGGAGCAATAAGAATCCGCACATCCCTTTTTCCCACAATAGCAGAGTTCTCCGTTTTCATGAAGAATCATATGCTCTATTGCTCCTGAACTAAGGTCAGGGGTATGCACAACAGTTCTATTTACGATCAGACCGCTTCCCAGGTAGGGATTTAATGATAGATATATTCCATTCGTAATCTGGCAGTAATGCCAAATTTCTGCCACAGCTCCCATCTCCGCATCGTGAACCAGAGAGACGGGACTGTCAAAATATTTGGAAAAATCACTTTTGGAAAAAGGCGCGTTTGTGAGCAGCTTGCTAAATGATACGTGTTCATTATCGCGGGAAACAATACCTTGGAAAGATATGGTAAGCCCTAATATATTTTCGAATGGCATGTCCAGAGAGTCCATGAATAACTTTATCCATGACGAGGCATGCTGAAAATAAGAGTCTGAATTGATGAAAGCAAGGTGAATGGTCTCTCTTTTTTCAATTTCCCCAAGCAGATTGACTGCAGCGATCTTGACTTTATTGACCATCACTTCCACGCCGATTGATATGCATGCATTGGGGTTGAAGCAATAGAGGCAGGCGGGCCTGCCATGTGCTTCCTTGTGTTTGCCTCCGGCATAAATTTTATTGGCCTGAAGTAATTGCCTCAGATATTGGGTAGCAGTTGGTCTGCTGATATTTGCCAGGCGACAGATATCCTGCTGGGTTAAGGGCCCTTTCTGATAAAGCAACTGGTATACATTTTGAAAATTAATCTGATTAATATCACTGATTGCAGCTGATGACATGGCGGCCTCCCTGATATATGTAAAGTGTTATTACATATAAACATCATATTATAATTATATTTTGGAAAATACAATGGCATATATATTTCAAAATTGTGTTTTTTACTATTAATTGGCACAAATTATCAGCAATTATTAGCCATTGAATTGGCATCTAAGACGATATAACATTCAATATATAGAAAGCATATTTGCAAATATAACTTACAAAATAGCTTTGTATGGAGACATTTATCACATATGAAATTGACGATTGAAGGATTGAAAGATACTGAAACATGGCACAGAGCAGATGTATCGTTGCCTGACTATGATGTGAATGAAGTTCGTGCAAATGCGAAGACCACTCCGATCTGGCTTCATTTCGGAATTGGCAACATATTCCGCATTTTCATCGGAAGCATCGCAGACCGGCTGATGACAGAGGGCAGCCTCACTTCTGGTCTGATCTGCGCTGAAACATATGATTTTAAAGTAGTGGATAAGATTTACAAGCCATATGACAACCTTGAACTGAGCGTCATTCTGAATCCGGACGGAACGCAGAGCAGACGCGTGCTAGCTCCTTTTGCGGAAGCATTGTGTGCAGCACCTGACTATGTCGAGGACTGGGAGAGATTGAGCAATGTGTTCCGTTCTTCCAGCCTGCAAATGGTTTCCTTTACCATCACAGAAAAAGGATATTCTTTAAAAAACGCGGACGGGACATATTCCATAACAGCCAAAGCAGATTTTAACAATGGACCACAACGACCGATACTGGCAATGTCGATTGTTACCGCGCAGTTATATGAACGATTTAAAGCAGGAGGGTATCCTCTGGCACTCGTTTCCATGGACAACTGCTCACATAACGGAGAGCGTCTTAGAGAGGCCGTGCTAACGGTTGGACGCGCATGGGTCTCGAAAGGCTACTGCCCGGAGGAATTTGTGACATATCTGGAAGATACAACGAAAGTGTCTTTCCCCTGGACCATGATCGACAAAATCACACCGCGTCCGGAACCGGAGGTTGCAGCGAGTTTGGAATCCCTTGGAATTGAAGGAATGAATATCGTGATGACAGACAAGAAGACCTTTATTGCACCGTTCGGGAACGCTGAAAAGGTGCAATATCTGGTGGTGGAGGATTCTTTCCCGAACGGAAGACCTCCGTTAGAGGACGCCGGCGTCTATATGACTGACAGAGATACTGTGAACCGGGCGGAGCGGATGAAAGTCTGCACCTGCCTCAATCCGATCCACACAGCTCTGTGCACCTATGACTGCATGCTGGGATATGACATGTTTGCAGATGGAATGAAAGATCCCGAACTCTCTGAACTTGCCCACCGGATCGGGTATACGGAAGGGCTTCCGGTTGTTGCGGATCCCGGTATTATTTCTCCGCGTGCTTTCCTCGATGAAGTGATCCAGAAACGCATGCCAAACCCTTACCTCGGTGATACATCACAGAGGATAGCAGTGGACATTTCACAGATGGTCGGCATTCGCTTCGGCGTGACGATCCGATCTTATGTCGAACGGTTCGGGAACGCTGCGCAGCTGATTGGTATTCCACTTGCCATAGCTGGATGGCTGCGATATTTGCTGGCTGTGGATGATCAGGGAGAGCCATTCGGCCTTGCGCCGGATCCGATGATCCCGGAACTACAGAGGCAGATGGCAGCGATCCGGCTCGGACAGCCGGAAAGTGTGGGATCTTCCCTGCATCCGATCCTTTCCAATGAAAATATCTTTGGCATAGATCTATATCAGGCCGGGATCGGAAATAAGATTGAAGAAATGTTCCGGAAAGAGATAGCCGGAATTGGAGCGGTAAGAGGGACACTC
>ONLK01000021.1 GCA_900318615.1 uncultured Eubacteriales bacterium | reverse complement strand
GAGGACAGGCTGCGGCGCTGGTTTCGCTGCTGTGTTCTTCGCGTAAAGGTTCTGCCGCCGGATGCGCGTTCCCCCGATTCTGCGCCGGATCCCTCGCGCTGGCTGTCCTGCCGGTTCGCCCGGACTGCACGGTTCCGGTTCTCTCCCGCCGGGTGCTGCTCTTCCCGTGACGTTTCCGGGGCTCTGTCCGGCTCCTTCTCCGGCCGCTTTGCGTACACAGCACCTTCCGGTCCGCTGTCTGCCTGCCCCTCTGTTTTTTTCTCCTGCACCGGTGTCTGAGATTTTTCAGCATCGGCCTGATCCTTTCGAAGCATAGCCTCGATCAGCTGTTCCTTCCGGAGTGCGGAAATTTTAGTCATACCTCTCGCTTTCGCCATTTCCCTCAGCGAAATTAAAGAAAAACTTTGATATTGTTCTTTTGTCATGTGAATGAAAACCTCGAAAATAAGAAATCTGGATTTGTTCAGAACGGAGTTTGAAAGTACGGACTGTCATCCCGCCAGGCGGGAAGCCGCTTAAAGAAAACATTCGCAATCCGCTTCGCTGCCTGCTCATGAACACAAGGGCCACTTCGTGGCCCTGCGTTCAAATTGCTTTTCTGATAAAAGTATTGTATCCTTAACGAAGATCGCAGAAACGCGAAGAATACAGTGATCCGGCTGTCCGGTTTCCGGCTGCCGCATCAAAATAACAGGTAACAATCTTTACGATAGTTTAAAATTACTACCGGAGGTATCAGCTTGTCAACTAAGAATATTATAAATCTGATCGTACTGGCGGTGCTTCTGGCCTTATCCGCCTTCTTTTCATCGGCGGAGACCGCCATGACAACCGTCAACAAACTGCGCATTAAATCTCTGGCCGAAAGCGGAAACAGCCGTGCTGTAATCATGGAAAAAATACTGGCTCATTCCGCCAAAATGCTCAGCGCCATCCTGATCGGCAACAACATCGTCAATCTGTACGCTTCCTCCCTGGCTACATCGCTGGCCATCGACGTATTCGGCAGCAGCTCTGTCGGAATCGCAACGGGAATCCTGACACTGCTCGTCCTTATCTTCGGGGAAATCACTCCCAAAAATCTGGCTGCCGTCCGGGCGGAAAAACTCTCCCTTTCTTACGCGCCGGTCATCTGGGCGCTGATGTGGATCATGACGCCGGTCATTTCCGTCACCAATGCACTTTCCGGACTTTTGATGCGCCTGTTCCATGCCACTCCCGGCAGGAAGGACGTGATCACCGAAGATGATCTTCGTACATTTGTCGATGCCAGCCGTGACGACGGAGCCATCCAGGTGGAGGAGCACAAGATGATTAACAACGTTTTCGATCTGGATGAATCCTGTGCCCGCGATATCATGGTGCCCGGTGTTGACATGGTCTGCATCAACGAAGACGATTCTTACGAAAAAATCCGGGAAATTTACCGCACGGAAAAATACTCCCGCCTGCCTGTCTACCGTCATGACCGGGATCATATTATCGGAATTCTCAATATCAAGGATTTCATGTTCACGTCCCCGGAAAAATTCCGCGTTTCCCGGTTCATGTACCAGCCGCACTTCACTTTTGAAACCAAGAAAACCTCGGATCTTCTGATGGAAATGCGCCGCAGCTCCATTGCCATGTCCATTGTACTGGATGAGTATGGGGCTGTATCCGGCCTGGTTACACTGGAAGATATTCTTGAGGAGCTGGTGGGCGAAATTCACGATGAGTATGACGCCGACGAGGATAATCAGATCCGGCAGATTTCAGGCGGCGATTATATTATTGAGGGAACCGTTAAACTCGATGATATCAACGATATGCTGGGAACCAGCTTTGAATCGGAAGATTACGATTCGATCGGCGGCTACGTCACAGGTCTCCTCGACCAGGTACCGGCCGCCGGCGACACTGTCACTTCCCCCCAGGGGCACACGCTGCGGGTTCTGGAGATGGATCATCAGCGGGTGGCCCGGGTCCGTCTGCATCTGTCGCAGCCGGAGGATACCGGCGCAGATGCCGAAAAAGGCAGGTCCGGTGATAAAGCCCGGGTCCGATGATACACCCATAGAAAAGAATAACCGGGGAAACAGCGGACAGTCCTTGCGGGAGGTGAAAATCCCGTCGGAAAAAGCGGAGGAAGCCTCCGCTTTTTTTAGTCAGAACAAACAATTATTGTTTTCCTGTCCGTCATCGCCGGCCAGCCGCATGATGTCCCTGATTTCATCCACAGATACGTTCAGATACTCCGCCAGTTCCTCCGGAGTAATACTGCCGCCGGTTTCCTCCTTCAGCTGCGCGGCAGCCTCACTCAGATGGCTGACGCGGTCCGCGAGTGCCTGATCCTTTTTCCTGTTTTCCGAGCTTTGATCGACTGCCTGCTGCAGATACGCGGATACCTCATTCATCAGGCAGGCCCGGAAGGCCGCCAGACTTTCCTTCATTTCCACTTTATCCAGCGCCAGCATCAGTCCCACATTTGCTTCCTGCACCAGATCTCCGGTCTCCAGCCCTTTCCCTTCATACTCACTGGCCATGTCGCAGACGGCCGACAGGTAGGCAGCCGCAAGCTGCTGCTTCGCTTTCCTGTTTCCGGCGCTGGCGGCAGCAAACAGGGCAAATTCCTTTTCCGGATCCGGCTGTGGAATTCGATTGATCTCGTCCACGTAGTCCTCAAGAAAACTATGTCCGTCTTCCCCGATTTCCTCCCCGGTTTTTTCCCCGTCCTCATCCGGAACATCCCTGTCTGTCCGGGCGGCGTTGTTAGCCTCCGTTTCCTCTGCCGCCTGTATTTCCTGCACGACATCCCTTTTCGTTACCTGAATGCCGTATCCCATCAGATAGGTACAGACCAGATCGATCTGTTCTTCGTTCAGGCCGCTGTCTTCAAAATGTTTTTGCACCGCATCGCGGCTGATTATTCTTCCGTTTTTCTCCGCTTCACTGCGAACTTCCTGCAATACCTGTCTGAATTTATCCTGCTGTTCCATAATTCCCGCCTTTCTCAAGCACTTCCTCCGCCTTCTCCAGCGCATCCTCCGATGCGGTTTTAATGTCCGGGGTAATTCCCTTTCCATCAATGTCCTGACCGCCGGCGGTAAAGTATTTTTCCGTAGTAAGCTTGAATGCCGATCCGTCGCTGAGGCTGTAGGTTGTCTGCACAACCCCCTTGCCGTAGGTCTGCTCCCCGATCACGGGTCCGAGACCGTAATCCTGAACAGCGCCGGCAAACAATTCTGCCCCGCTGGCCGAATTCCCGTTCACCAGAATCGCCAGCGGCCCGCTGTACATCTGATCCTCGTCCGAATAATACACTTTATCCTCGCCGTTTTTTGTCCGTGTCGTCACAATTTTTCCCTCCGGGAGCAGTTTGTCCAGCATCGCGGAGACGACATCGAGAAGACCTCCCGGATTATCACGCAGATCAAGGATCAGCTTTTTCATTCCCTTCTTTTCAAGTTCCTTCAGTGCATCCTCAAACTGCTGCACGGTAACCGTATCAAACTCCGGAATCAGGATATATCCCACCGTGTCATCGAGCATCCGGAAGGTTACGGGCGCCGTTTCAATTTCTTCCACGCCGATGGTAAATTCCATCTCCCTGCCGTTCCTGGAAATTGTAATGTTTACCTGATCCTCTTCTCCCCGAATCAGATCAGCGATGTCGTTCAGCGTGGATTTTGCAACATCCGCGCCGTTGATCTTAAGCAGTATATCTCCAGCCTTCACTCCGGCCTTCTGCGCGGGACCGCCCTCCGTAACCTCCTTAATAACGGCCGGCCGGCTGTCATCTTCCCTGGAAAGGGTAATCCCGATGCCATGATACTGACCGGAATTCTGCTCATTCAGCGCTTCCGCCTCCTTTACGCTGAAATAGTTGGAATATCTGTCCTCCAGCCCGGCAGCCACCCCTTTGAACAGATAGGTTTCCAGTTCTTCACCATCCGTATCGTAATAGAACGTATCCTCGATGATGCTCCGCACCTGGCGCAGCTTATTTTCCAGCCTCTGACTGGTGAGGACATCCGCTCCCTGCGCATTCCTGTTTCCTATGGTTCCGTAGCGGAACAAAATAAAGGCCATAAAAATGCAGGATGCCGCCAGAAAGCCGAAAATCGTGCCCTTCGTAAAATCACGGCTTCCTTTTTTCCTTTTTGCACACACGTCCGGCGAATCCGGAAGCTCTACCTCCTCCGGAATACTTGTCACCGCGTCCTCCGACGGAGTGTCCGGACCGTCAGAACTGTCTTTTCCGGTGTCTTCTTCCTCATTCCCTTCTTTTACGATGGTTCCGCTGTCCTTCTCTTCTGCGTCATTTTCGCTGTCCTTCGTTTCTATTTCTTCGGCTGTGTCCTTTGTGTTAAGCTCTTCTTTTTCCGTCTGTCTTGTTCTTTTTTCCTGATTCGGCATTCGCCCGACTCCTTTTTGTTTCCGTCTTCTTCTGACGCCTGTTTTCCGTTTCATGTTTCACGTTGCGCAGCAGATGTGAGGTTAAAATGTGCTCCGGTACGCTGTTCTCATTTTACAGATATAAAAGCATATTTACAATAGCCGGATATACAGCAAAACGCACCGTGCCTTTGGCGGCGGTGCGTTTATTCTGGTGCGCCCGGCGGGCGCACCAGAAAAAGCCCCAGACCCACGTATTTACGCTGGTTCTGAGGCTCTCTATGTAATCCCCCACGGATTATACGAAAACATATTACGAGATCAGTATTCCTGTTTTTCCATGTATTTCATATACTTGACGACCATCAGTGCAATCTTGAAGGTAATGGCATCGTCAAATACTCTCAGATCCAGCCCGGTTGATTTCTGAAGCTTGTCCAGACGGTACACCAGGGTGTTTCTGTGAATATACAGCTGACGCGATGTTTCGGATACGTTCAGGTTGTTATCAAAGAATTTATTGATGGTTGTCAGGGTTTCCTCATCGAAGGTATCCGGAGATTTATCTCCGAAAACTTCCCTGATAAACATCTTGCACAGCGGGATGGGCAGCTGGTAGATCAGGCGTCCGATCCCGAGGGAACTGTAGGCAATGACCTGGCGTTCCTCAAAGAATATCCTTCCGACATCGAGCGCCATCCGGGCTTCCTTGTAGGAGCGGGATACATCCTTGATTTCACTGACAATGGTTCCGTAGGCAATCAGAGCGCCGGCCCGCCGGTCATCCGGAAGAACTTCCAGAATGCTGTGAGCCAGAACATCCATCTGCGGATAGTCGTCCCCCTCTTCCAGTTCCTTGACAACGATAATACTCTTCTCATCGACGGCGGTAATGAAATCATTGTTTTTTCCTGTGAACAGGCTCCGAACCAGTTCAATACTGCTGCTTTCCTTTTCATGCTCAATCTCCAGGATAAAAACAATCCGGCGCGCTTCCGTGTCAATATGAAGCTTTTTCGCACGATTGTAAATATCCACGAGCAAGAGGTTGTCCAGCAGAAGGTTCTTGATGAAATTATCCTTGTCAAACCTTTCCTTGTACGCCGTCAGCAGGCTTTGCAGCTGAAAGGCAGCCATTTTCCCGATCAGATAGACATCATCACTTTTACCGCTGACAACCAGCACATATTCCAGCTGATTTTCATCCATAACCTTGAAGAACTGATACCCGCTGATCACCTGGCTGTCCGCCGGCGACCCGACAAAGCTGAGAACGGAATCCCGAAACTGTTCGGCATTTTCAAAAGTGGAGGCCAGCAGAATTCCATCCATATCCATAATACACAGATCAACTCTGCTGATATTTTTAATTCCATCCAGTGTGGACTGCAAGATCTGATTCGATATCAAAGTGGGTTCCCTCCCGTAATAGTGCGACATGCTGTTTGTATTATTCTAATATATTTCCTATATAAAATCAAATAGTTTTGTCTATTCTGCACTACATTTTATTAATTTCTATCCATCTTTTATGGGCAAATGGGCAATCAAAGAAGGTCTTCTCCCCGGGCATGCGTTTCTTTCCGGAAGTTTTATCCGCCGATCCCTTCGGTTTCCTCCCTGGATACGTTCAGATATACATCTTCCCTTTTATGGAACCCGCTGTCAATAACGACTTCATCCATGTTTTCCCTTGTCACCGCCGTCGGCGCAATCGAATAATAGGGCACATCGCCCGTTCCGTCGCTGATGGTTTCAGAAACACAGCGCACGCCTTTCCGGTCACTGATGTTTTCACCGCGGGCGAGCATCACGGCCAGCTGGGCCGCTGCGCGTGCCTCCTCCTCCACCGGCTTGTAGACCGTCATGGTCTGCGTGCCTTCGACGATTCTCTGGCAGGCCGCCAGATCCGCGTCCTGCGCTACCACCGGTATTTTCCCTGCCAGCCGCTGCTCGGAAAGGGCGCGGACTGTCTGTCCGGCAATATCGTCATTGCCGCAGATGATTCCGTCCGGAACTCCGGCTTCTTCTATTCCTTCCTGTACGGCTGAAAAAGCCAGCTCTGCCTTCCAGTTTTCGCAGTAAGTTGAATAGACAATGCGGATTCCGGACCCCTCCAGAATTTCGTCGACTCCGTCGGCCACCATGGCCACATTCGGGTCCGTGTCAGCGCCCTTGATAAAAAAGATGTTTCCGCCCTCCGGCAGCTGTTCCCGGATTGTCCCGGCCATTTCCCGTCCGACCTGGGTATTGTCAATAGAGACATACAGCTGCGTCCCTGCATTCTCAATTAGCCGGTCATAGCTGATGACCGGAATGCCGGCCTTCTGCGCCTCCTTCACTACATCCACCAGCGCCGAGCCATCAATGGCAACAATTGCCAGCACATCCACCTTTTTATCGATCAGGTATTTGATCTGCGATACCTGCTCGTCCACATCTCCGTTCGCATTCTGAACATTTACCTGAGCTCCCAGTTCCTGTGCCATGGATACGAAAGCATCGCGGTCGCGGATCCAGCGCTCAATGACAAAGCTGTCAAAGGAAAAGCCGATGGTTATCCTGTTTTCGGATGATTCCGCGTTTACCTGCTCCGGTGCTTTTTGCGTTCGGCAGCCGGACAGGCAGAAAAGGCATCCGGTCAGGCAGCAGATGATCAGGATCAGCCGGATATAGTTTACTTTCATACGCTCATTTCCTCTCTGTACTCCCGGGGTGTCTTATCTGTCTGTTTCTTAAAAATCCGGCTGAAATAATTCGAATCCCGGTATCCAACCTTCGTGCTGATCTCACTGATGGAAAGCGAGCGGCCGGCAAGCAGCTGCTTTGCTTTTTCAATGCGGATCCGCGTCAGATAATCAATAAAGTTTTCGCCGGCCTCCTCCTTAAACAGCTTGCTGAAATAGTATGGGCTGATGTTCACTTCTCTCGATACCTCATCCAGCGATATTTCATCCATATAGTGTTCCTGAATATAGGCTTTCGCCCGGCTCACCACACTCTGGGACTGATCCTGTTTTTTATTGGCAATACTCCGGCTGACGGATGCCATCTTCTCCAGGAACCACAGTCGAAGTTTTTCCGGATCCTCCAGGGCCAGAACATCCGACAGATAATCCTTGCGCAGGTCAAAGCTGTAATTCAGGGCTCCGTCTTTGAAACCCTGTGTCTCCGCCCGCAGAACATACTCCAGAATTTTCAGACGGATATTGTTCATACTGTCCGGGTGGCGGTCAAGCATCCAGTCATAAAACCGGTTGCACTCTTCCGTCATTTCCTCTGTTCTTCCCTGATCCAGCAGCTCGAAAATATGGTTCTCGGAATTGACGGGAAAATCATCCTCATACACCCCCCGCTGACTGATATCGTCGGTATGAATAACCTTGCTTTCACTTTCCTGCAGAGCCAGCGACGCTTCCTGGTAGGAAGTAAATACGCTTTTTATGCTGCATACGCGTCCGATTCCGGCGCGGAACCTGATGCCCAGTTTCTCCTCCAGCCGGTCCACAAGGCTGCTGACCGTCCCGATCACGTGAATTCTTTCTTCATATTCCATGCGCTCCTTCGGACAGGGAACGATAAGGACAATCCGGTTGGAAATAGGTTCCCCGATGCAGCAGCGCAGATACGATTTGACAATGGCGCGGACCTGAGGGAAAAACGACTGCGCCTGTACGTCCGTCTTTACGGCGCGCCGGACTTCTCCATGAGCGTTCTCCATGCCAAAGGCCAGAAGAATGACAAAGGCATTCTCCTCTGTAATGTCAAGAAGCTGACGGTAATAATCATAGTCTGTCTGCGCATTCTGCATCAGGATGCTGCCGACAAAACCATTCTCAACAACCGGAATGACCGTCTCCAGTTTTTCCTGAACCTTCAGCTGATCGCTGAGCCGTTTTCGGCGCTCCTCCACCTTATGGATGGCATCGCTGACCGTGCTGATCACAACGCTCCTGGATACCGGCTTCATCATATATTTCTCTACGCCCTGCGCGATCGCTTCCTTGGCGTAATCAAATTTGTCATACGCGGAAATAACATAAAAAAGCGATGCGCTGTTGAATTTCCGGATCTCCCTCATGGCATCCAGACCATTAATTCCTGGCATCTGAATATCCATAAATACGATATCCGGATGAACCAGTTCCGCCTGTTCGATCGCCGCACGGCCGGACCGGACGGCGGTAACCTCGCAGGTATCCGAAAAATTCTGCTCAATGATCCGTTTCAGCGACTCAACCATAATCCCTTCGTCATCAGCTATCAGAATTCGATACATGCTCTCCTACTCCTTCTCCTTGTTCTCTTCCCTTCCCGCCGGAATCAGGATGGATACTTCCGTTCCCATTCCCTTCCCTTCACTCGAGATGCAAAGCAGATCCTCCTGCCCGTAAAAAAGACGCAGCCTTCGAATTACATTTACCAGCCCGATCCCGACGGAATTGCGGTTCAGGCTGTCCGCCTGTCCGGCCCCGGGCAGAAAAGCATCGGCCATACCGGAGGAGGAAGCCGGGTCCGACTCATTCGTATCCGCCGCAGCGACTTTCATTATTTCCGCAATCTGGGACTGGGTCATGCCGGCTCCGTTATCCGCAACCGTAATCTGGATGAACGGATCGGCAGTCTCCGCCGTCAGCGTAATCTTTCCCCTTCCCATCCGGTCGTGAATTCCGTGTGTAACCGAATTTTCCACCAGCGGCTGCAGGCAAAGCGTCGGAATCTGCACATTTTCAAGGCCGGGCTCGATCCTTTTTTCATAGGCGATATCCCCCATGAACCGCACGTTCAGAATGTAAATATAGTTATCGACAGCCTCCGTCTCCTCGCCAATCGTGGAGACCCCGCCCGTCTTTTTTACATTGTACCGGTAGAAATCTGACATGCGCTGCAGAAAAATACCGGTCTGCTCCGCATCCTCCATCGCCGCCAGCTGTGCGCCCGCATTCAGGGAATTAAACAGAAAATGCGGATTGATCTGTGCCTGCAGGTATTTCAGCTGCGCTTCCTTCAGGTTTGCCTCCATGGATAGTTCATGTTCCTTCAGGGCCGCCTGACGGGCCAGCCCTTCCTTCACCGCCGCGATATACGCCCGTATGCTTTCCAGCATCTTGGAAAAGGCTGCCGTCACAATGCCGATCTCATCGTTTCGCCTGGATACAGGCACCTCCACATCCATGTTCCCGTTGGCAACCAGTGTGGCTGTATCCGCCAGCGTCTGCAGCGGGTGGATCATTTCACGGATGAGGATCATGGCCGTCAGCAGCGCCATAATGAAAATAAGAACGATAATCAGAATGCTGATCCATTCCAGAACCTGGATTGTCGACAGCAATGTCTGATAATTTTCAGAGTTGACGTCAAACTGGCTGCTGTCCAGCTCATAGATATAGTAATTGATAAAATGATACAGCTCCCTGTCCTCATCAAACAACGTCCGATAGCTTTCTACATTGCGTCCGCGTTTTGCCTGAATCGTTTCATCCGTCTTCTTCAGGTACGACAGCGACATGTTCCGGATGTTCTTTTCAAGCATCAGCGCCTTATTGTCGACATTCCGGTCGTTGAGCCTTTCCACCAGATCACTGTATTCCTGTGAATACCGGTAGTAGTTTTCCAGGGAAACGGTGCTTCTGGTATTCAGATATTCATACAGAGAATCCTCCACCTTTTTCAGTGTGTCCGAAATATCGCTCAGCTGAACGTTGCTGGAATAAACGGTATCCACCTTCTGAACCATGCTGCTCATCTGCTGATACAGAAACAGATTTACGAACACCATAATCCCCATCATCAGGGCCATCACCAGAAACAGGCGGAACTGGATCGAATTTTTACTGATTAATTTTATGTTTTTCTTCATTTCCCGTCCTCCCCGCCGGTATCTTCGGTCTTCGTCAGATACTGATCCACATTCCGGCGGGTGATCATCTTTCCGGACACCGGGAAAAATTCGGATACCCGTCCTTCGGAAAGGTAACCATCCAGCGCCTGTACAGCGCTGCTTCCGGCTTCGTCCGTATCTACCTCCAGCGTGGACAAAACGATTCCTTTTTTTACTGCATCCAGAATGGTATCCGAAGCATGATAACCGATGATAGCGACATTGCCGACCTGGTTATAGTCAATCGCCGCCTGAATGGCACATTCGGTGGATACGGAATCAAGGCAGATCAGAATATCCGGCAGCTCATCGCTCAGGAATATATTCCGGACCGTTTCTTCTGTGTCAAACGGAGTATCCTGGGACACCTCCACCGGGGTTATGGTTACACGGATATCGGAAGCCCAGCTGTCGATCGTACGAACCATCTGCGTATAGGTAAGGTCAATCTGCTGTTCATCTCCTGCCTTGCGCGTCAGAACCGAAATTGTATTTTCCCCGCTCTTCAGTGCGGAAACCGCCTGCATGCCGTACAGCTGCCCGATCTGATAATTATTAAGCCCGACGAAACTGACTTTCCCCGGATCTGAAAGATCATTCATCAGCAGAACCACGGGAATATCTGCCCCGCACGCGGTATCCAGCAATTCCTTCCGCATCTTGTCATCCGCCACATCCAGAATAATCCCATCCGGCTGTGCCGCTGCCGCGATCGTCATTTCATCTTCCAGATTAAAGTCAACCATGGAATCGTATCCGACCCACTGAAGAACATCGCCGTTTTGATGGGCTTCCTCCACTCCGCTTTTATAAATCGATCTCAGGAAGGCGGACGGATCATCGGTGATCAGCATATAATTTCTGTCATATGTCTCCTCGTCTCCGCCCTGCTGCATAATGGCGGAAAGTCTGTGTGCACTGTACAGGAGCATAATGCAAAGAAGCAGGGTAATGAGAGCAGCACAGAGAGCCGCAGCAATTCCGGTCTTTTTCATAACAGCCTCAGCCTCGTTATCAGACAAACATCCCGATTGAAAACGGGCGCCGCCGGGCGCACCGTAAAAAATAAAGCTGCCGCACGTTACGTACGACAGCTTTATTTTATCACATATTATGACTGTTTCGACATCAAAACTTATTTGCCAAGCTGGCAGTCGTTGTTGCCGGACTGTGAGGTGAACATCTCAAGCATGTTGACCGGGTCGTCATAATCAGCCAGCCAGCCTTCACGGGCAACGTCGAAGTTGCCGTTCTTACGGTCGTTCAGGAATGTCTGCCAGTCTTCCACGGAAATTTCCATGCTGATACCGATCACAGATACATCCTGCTGGATAGCCTGTGCGATCGCCTCATGGCCGGTTCCCTCGTTGGTCAGATAGTTGATGGTCAGCGGAGTATCTGCGGAAAGCATGTTGTTATCATCGAATTCATAACCTGCGTCCTTCAGAAGTTCTACAGCCTTGTCAACATCTACCTTGTTCTCATAGTAGCCCACAGCATCCTCTACCGGATAGGTATAAGCGTCATCGTTTGCCTTGAACTGGCCGCCGTGGCCGTCGCTCATACCGGACGGGATGAAGGAGGTAGCTACTTCCTGATCGGTCTGTCCGATGGTATCCACAATATACTGGCGGTCAATCAGATAACTGATTGCCTTGCGGACATTCGCAGCCTGCTCCGGTGTCTTTCCTTCGAACATGTCAGAATTAACATTGAAGGCCACATAGTAGGTTCCAAGGTTCGGAATGACATGGAAATCCTCGGTGTTTTCCCAGTTTGCAATCTCATCGTTCGGAACCGTATCCGCATAATCAATGTCGCCTGCCTGATAAGCTGCTACGATGGCGGTATCATCAGCGGAAAGCATGAAGTCAAGCTCATCAACGCTTACTTCGTCTGCGTTATAGAAGTTCGGGTTCTTTACATAAACCATGGACTCGTTGTGGTTCCATTCCTTCAGAGTGTAGGCACCGTTGGAAACGAAACCTGCTTCCATCGCCCAGGAGCCCGGGTTGGTTTCCCAGTCGGAAGCTGCCTCAACGGAAGCCTGCGGTACCGGCATGAATACCGGGAATGCCAGAAGGCTCATGATGTACGGGCATGGAGCGGTCAGTTTGAAGGTTACCGTATGATCATCCGGAGCTGCAATGTTCAGCTTCGGATTTGTTCCATCGCCGTAGCCATCAAATACAGTGAACAGATAAGAGTAGTCGGAGGCGGTCTTCGGATCGGCTGCTCTGTTCCAGGAATAGATAATATCGTTGGCTGTCAGATCCGTACCGTCGGACCATTTCAGTCCTTCCTTCATATGAACCGTGTACTCGGTACCATCCTCGGAAACCTCGGGATCGCCATCCGCCAGCGCCGGAACGATGCTTCCATCCTCAGCGGAGGTATACAGGCCTACAAAGGAGTTGGATGCCAGCGCGGCACCGTCCACGGAGCTGTTCAGCGCAGGATCCAGATGATCCGGCTCGGAAGCCAGGTTGATGTGCATAACATCAAATGCCTCTCCGTCTTTCTTGCAGTACATGAAATACTTGGTGCCGAAAACGGTAGCATAGTCGCCTGTGATGGACGGGTTCTTCAGATACAGATCATTGTAATAGTAAAGCGGAACGACAGCGCCCGTATCCATCAGCATATCCTCAGCCTGATGCATCCTGGCTTCACGGTCATCCAGATCGGTGTCCGTGTAGATTTCCTGGATCAGCTGATTGTACTCCGTCCAGTCCGGAGCCTGGGGTGTGGTTGCAGCCCCTGTTGCTGCGCCGGCTCCCTCCGTCGTTGCTTCTGCATACGCAGGAACAGCGCTCATAGCCATGGCTGCGGTCAGCAGAATAGAAATAGCCTTTTTTTTCATACGAAAGCCTCCCTGAAATAGAATATTGGGTTATATGATGTGCGGAAATCAAAACAAACTATGATTATCCGCCTCACCAGCAAAATGAATAGTTTAATTATAGCACTTTTCTGCAAAAAATGATATGAAGCATCCAAATTCGTAAAAAATTTGAAGCTGCCTCATGCATTCCAGCAGGCAACCATATGCCCGTTTCCACGGTCGGTCAGGGGCGGGCACTCCTTTTTGCAGCGGTCCGTACAATAGCGGCAGCGTGTGCGGAACGGGCAGCCGGACGGCATATGCAGCGGGCTGGGGACATCGCCCTCCAGCACGATACGCCGGCTGGCCCGTGCCTTTTTCGGATCCGGGATCGGAACGGCGGAAAGAAGCGACAGCGTGTACGGATGAATCGGATGCTCGTTCAGTTCATCCGCATCCGCGATCTCGACGATACGTCCCAGATACATAACCGCGATACGTTTTGAAATATGATGGACCACCAGCAGGTCGTGGGCGATGAACAGGTACGCCACTCCCAGCTTCTCCTGCAGTTCCTCAAACATATTAATTACCTGCGCCTGAATGGAAACATCCAGTGCGGACACCGGCTCGTCACATACGATAAACTTCGGGTTCACGGCCAGAGCGCGCGCTATTCCGATACGCTGGCGCTGACCGCCGGAAAATTCATGCGCATAGCGGGTCGCATGCTCGGCATTCAATCCCACCAGTTCCATCAGATGAAGTACCTTGTCATGGCGCTCTGCCTTTCCTGAATATAGATGATGAACATCCAGCGGTTCTCCGATGATATCCTCAACGGTCATTCTGGGATCCAGCGATGAATACGGATCCTGGAAAACCATCTGCATCTGCCTGCGAAGCGGGCCGATATTTTTAGCCGTTACCAGCTCCCCGTTAAAATAGAATTCACCGCCCGTCGGCTCGTACAGCCGAAGAAGCGTGCGGCCTACGGTTGTCTTGCCGCATCCGGACTCGCCGACCAGTCCCAGGGTCTCACCTTCCTTAATATGGAAGCTGACGCCGTCCACCGCCTTCAGCGGAATTTTCTTAAAGAAACCTGTTTTGACCGGGAAGTATTCCTTCAGCTCCCGGACATCCACCAGGTATTCGCTTTTATTTTCACTCATGTTCCTTTGCCCTCCTGCGCGGCTGTCTTTTCCTTTTCAGGCTTCAAAAGCCCTTCTTTTTCAGCTTCCTTTTTTACATTCAGCCAGCAGGAAGCATAATGTCCGTCCGGCATCTGCATCTCCGGAGGCACCTGCTCCAGGCAGATTTTCAGCGCGTTGTCGCAGCGGGTACAGAACGCACATCCCTTCGGCATACTCAGAAGGTTGATCGGTGTTCCCGCAATCGGTACCAGTTTTTCCTTCATGTTGTCTACATTCGGGATGGAGCGCAGCAGTCCTTTTGTATATTCGTGGCACGGGCGGTAAAAAATATCATCCGCCGTTCCTCTCTCGCATACTCGTCCGCCGTACATGACGATGATCTCATCGCACATGGAAGCGATGACGCCCAGGTCATGAGTTACCAGGATGATAGCCATCCCGAGCTTTTTCTGCAGGTCCTTCATCAGTTCCAGAATCTGCGCCTGGATGGTTACATCCAGCGCCGTCGTCGGCTCATCGGCGATCAGGATATCCGGTTCGCAGGCCAGGGCCATGGCAATCATAACACGCTGGCGCATACCGCCGGACAGTTCAAACGGATACTGTTTGATACGGCTCTCCGGCTCATTCACGCCGACCATCCTGAGCAGCTCAACCGAGCGGGCTGTGGCGGCATCTTTCTTTTTATATTTTTCCGTATGGAGCATCAGCGCCTCATTCAGCTGCCAGCCCACCGTAAAAACCGGGTTCAGGGAGGTCATCGGATCCTGAAAGATGATGGAGCATTTTTCACCGCGGAAAGACTCCATTTTCTTTTTATCCCATTTCAGGATATCATCGCCCCTGTACAGGATTTTCCCACCGGTTACACGTCCGGTCTCCGCCAGAATCTGCATGATAGAGTAAGCCGTAACGGATTTTCCCGAGCCGGACTCTCCTACCACGCCCAGAATTTTGCCTTTATGCAGATTAAAGGATACGCCGTTGACCGCTTTTACCTCACCTTTATCCGTGAAGAAGGATGTATGAAGATCCTGAACGGACAGAACCGGCTGTTCCTCATTCTCCTCTATTTTCTTTTTAACCTCTTCCGAAGTCATTTCTTCCATACTGAATTCCTTTCCAGTTCACTATAGCCGTTTGCCTTACTGGCGCAGTCTCGGGTCAAATGCATCTCTCATAGAATCGCCAAGCAGATTGAACGCAAGCACAATCAGAATAATCATCACCGCCGGGAATACCAGCTTCCACGGGTAGGACTGCATGCCGGAGCGCGCCGCGTTGGCAAGGGAGCCGAGGGACGGCATCGGGAGCTGAACACCCAGTCCGATGAAGGAAAGGTAGGACTCGGTGAAGATGGCGGAAGGAATTTCCTGTGCTGTCATAATGATGATAACACTGATGCAGTTCGGAATAATATGTTTGCGGATAACGCGGCCTGGTTTTGCGCCGATGGCCTGTGCCGCAAGGATATACTCATTCTGCTTGATTGTAAGGATCTGGCCGCGAACCAGACGCGCCATGCCGACCCAGTACAGAAGTCCGAATACAATGAACATGGATACCATGTTGGTTCCCAGTTTTCCGATAACAGGCACCCTGGAGAAATCCATGGTCTCCTTGAATACCACGGAAAGCAGAATAATGATCAGCAGATCCGGAAGTGAATAAATAATATCGACGATCCGCATCATGATCAGATCGACCCTGCCTCCGGCGTACCCGGAGATGGATCCGTAAACCGTACCGATAATTAAAACCATCAGGCTGGCGAAGATACCGACCAGCAGGGATACGCGGGTACCGTATACGACACGGATGAAGTAATCGCGGCACAGCTCATCGGTTCCCATGATGTGAGGGAACAGTTTTTCGCCGCTTTCTTCCATGTACTGCTTTTCCATGTCCGAAAACTGGAACGGCGACAGGTTTGCGGCGCGCTTGTCGCGCACACCGTTCACCGTAATGATTTCATCATATCCGTACGGAACTACGTGCGGAGCTATGATAATTGTTGCAATGACGATGCAGAGAATGACGATGGCAATGATGGCCAGCGGATTGCGCAGCAGTTTGCGCATTCCATCCTTGAAGAAGGTAGTGGACTCCGCCATGACATCCGCCTGCTTTTTCTCCTCATCGGTTGCTTTCTCAAATTTTGCCGGGTCAATCTGAAGAGAAAGCTTTCTCTTCTTCGGAGCCGGAATATCGTAATTTTCAGTCATTCTATCCTGATTCCTTTCCTTGAACTTTCTGACCTTTGACCTGTGCTTTCCGACGGTCATTCAAGCTTAATGCGCGGGTCGACAACCTTATAGAGAATATCACTGACGAGGTTCATGACGACCATCAGCGTTGCCAGGAAGATGGTTGTTCCCATGATCATCGTGTAATCCCGCTTGGTGATACTGTCTACAAATTTGGACCCAAGTCCGCTGATCGTAAAAATTCTCTCAACAACCAGGGAACCGGTCAGAATTGAGGCTGTCAGCGGTCCGACATACGTAATAACAGGAATCAGCGCATTCCGCAGTGTGTGAATGAAGATAACCTTGCGCGGTTTTACGCCCTTGGCTTTTGCCGTACGCACATAATCCTGTCCGAGTGCATCCAGCATGGATGTCTTGGTCAGACGGGTAATATAAGCCATGGGCGGAAGCGACAGTGCAATAACCGGGAGAACATAGCTTGGATGTGCGGTCGTCCACACCGGCACCCATCTCAGCTGAATACAGAAAATCAGCAGCAGAAAGGACCCCATGACAAAGCTCGGCATGGCCGTAAACAGGGTTACAAAGAAGATGATGACATGGTCCGGCCACTTGTTGCGGTTCAAAGCCGCCGTGCAGCCCAGAATAACGCCGAAGATCAGGGCCACGATAATGGCCATGCCTCCGATTTTGGCAGATACCTGGAAGGAACTCCAGATGGTATTCCAGATATCACGTCCGGTGGTCAGGGAAACACCGAAATCGCCGTGAAGAATATTCTTCATATAGATCCAGAACTGGACCCCGACCGGCTCATTCAGATGAAATCTTTCGTTCAGCACTTCCATGACAGCCGGCGACTTGGCCTTCTCACTGTTGAACGGTCCGCCGGGGACTGCGTTCATGGCGAAGAATGTGATCAGGCAGACCAGAAACAGAGTTGCGATCGCCAGCAGAACTCTTTTGACAATGTACTTAGACACTTTACTAATTTCTCTCCCTTCAAAAGGATTATTTCATTTATTGCCCGAATATCGCACAAAAAATGTATAAATATGATTTTAACTACCGACTCCGAAAAAGTCAATGCAAATACATATTATATGCCGTTTCGCCCGAAAATGTTATGGATTATTTATATAAAACTATAAATTATGCAAAAAATGTATAAAAATAAACCTGCCGCCGGAGCGCGGCGGCGCCTGAAAAAGGGGGAAATACGGTTTACGTATTTCCCCCTGCTTAAGTCTGATGCTTTCTGTATTCTAAATTTCAGAGCGAACTTACTGCGCACGCTTCTTTGAAATGATATCGAAGGCAACGGCGCCAAGAAGAACCGCGCCCTTGACAACCTTCTGCAGGTTTGCATCCCAGTTTACAAGGCTCATGCCCAGGTTGATCACACCGATCAGCGTTGCGCCGACAACCATGCCGGATACCTTGCCTTCGCCGCCGTATGCGGAAACACCGCCCACAACGCAGGATGCGATGGCATCCATTTCGTAGTTGGTGCCTGCGGTGGAATTCGCAGCCTGGAAGCGGGCAAGCACGACCCAGGTGGTAACCACCGTCAGAACGGCCATGTTCAGGTAAGCCGTAAACATAATCAGCTTCGTGTTGACGCCGGACAGGCGGGCTGCTTCCATGTTACCGCCGACCACATAGAAATGGCGTCCGATGGTCGTTTTCTCTGTGATGAAGCTGTATAGAAGGACAACAATCGCTACCCATACCAGCACGGTGGGGATGCCGCCGGCCATCCCCAATTTATAGGCAACCAGAAGCACCACCGCCGCGCCGAGAACCGATTTAACCGCTACCGAGGAAGCACTGTCTGCTTCATACCCTTTTTTCAGCTTTACGGCTCTTGAACGGGTGTTGATGATAATAACAGCAGCCGCTGCAAGAATGCCGGCCACCATGCAGGGAATGTTCAGTGTACCCATCTTCGATGAGAAAAGTTTGCCGGAAAAAACCTTCAGGAATGCTTTCTGTGCGGCAACGCTGATGGATCCCGTTTTACTGTTGCCGCTGAGAATAGCGGTCCCCAGACCGCGGAATGCAAGATAACCGGCCAGGGTTGCAATCCACGGCGGAATATTGACATAAGCCACCAGATATCCGAGGACGATACCGTAGATAATGCCGGCGGCCAGCATCAGAACAATGGCTGCGCCTGCACTCATATGCCGGATCATCATAAGATAAGCGCCGAAGGCGCCGAGCAGACAGACAACAGACCCGCAGGAAAGATCGATGTTTCCGCCGGTCAGCATGCACATCAGCATGCCGCAGCCCAGGATGTAAACATACGCGTTCTGCGTAATCAGAGCATTAAAGTTCATCGGCTGGAAAATAGCGCCGCTCGTTCCAATCATAAAAAGAACATAGACCACGACCAGGACGATGATCATAAAGTGATCTTTTATCACTGTTACTACTTTCTTATTCATTTTCATCCTCCCTCCTCAGTTTTTATTCTTTTTCGAAAGAACATCTACCAGTACAGCCAGCAGAAGAACGAGCCCCTTGACCGCCTTCTGATAGTTGGCGGACATACCCATAATACTCATGCCCTGGTTGATGACACCCATCAGCGTTGCGCCGATGATGACGCCGGCGATATTGCCGACACCGCCGTAGGCGGAGGCGCCGCCAATGAAGCAGGCGCCGATGGCATCCATTTCGTAGCCCTGTCCGAAGGTCGGCTGCGCACTGGTGGCACGGGCTACCGTCAGAATGCCGGCCAGACCGGCCATCAGGCCCATGTTTGCGTAAGCGATGAAATAGACCAGCTTTGTATTGACGCCGGAAAGTCTTGTGGCCTTCTCATTGCCGCCGACGGCATAGAAATAACGGCCGATGGCGGTATATCTTGTGACATAGCTGTAAGCCAGAAGCACCAGGGCGATCCAGATCAGCACGGTCGGAATTCCCTTGTAGCTGGCCAGTTTGTATGTGATCCACAGAATCAGGGCACTGACGATGATCAGTTTAGCAGCTTCCGCACCCTTGTTTTCGGTTGAGACACCCTTTTTCGTACGTTCCATCCAGCTGCGCAGCGAAAGAACCACATACAGAAGCACAATGATCCCGCCTGCCACCATACAGGTCCTGTTCAGTCCGCTTCCTCCCAGAAAATCCGGAATATAGCAGTCGGCGCCGCCGCCGAATACTCTCAGGAAGGCTTCATTGTTAATACCTACCGCATACCCCTGCAGTACCACGTTGGAAAGGCCGCGGAAGGCATACATTCCGGCAAGCGTCGCAATAAACGGAGGAACCGAGACCCAGGCAATCCAGAAGCCCTGGAACGCGCCGATGGCAAGGCCCACCAGAAGCATTACAAGAACGGCTGCTCCGGCCGGTATTCCCTTCTGCAGCATAACGCCGCCGATGGCGCCGGTAAAGCAGACAACCGATCCTGCCGCCAGATCAATATTGCCTCCGGTCAGAATGCACAGCAGCATACCTGCGGCCAGAACGAATACATAGCCGTTCTGGGAAATGAGGTTATTGATATTCTGTGCGTAAAGTATTTTTCCCCCGGTGGTGATCGAAAACAGGATGATCACTGCAAGAAGCGCAATGCCCATCATATTCTTTTTTGCGAAATTACCTACTGTCGTTTTCATCATCAATCCCCCCTCCCGGACTTCAGGATCATAGCCATGGTATTTTCCTGTGTGGCTTCGGAAGACTTCATCTCACCTACCAGCCTGGATGCGTTCATAATGTAGATGCGATCGCTCATAGCCAGTACTTCCGGAAGTTCCGAGGAAATCATGATGACCGATTTTCCTGCTTTGGCAAGGTCATTAATGATGCAGTAAATCTCGTATTTGGCTCCGACATCAATACCGCGGGTCGGCTCATCGAGAATCAGGATGTCCGGTTCCGCAAACATCCATTTGGCCAGCAGTACCTTCTGCTGATTGCCGCCGGACAAATTGCCTACCAGCTGCTCAACGGTCGGAGTCTTGATGCTCAGCTTGCCGCGATACTCTTCCGCGACCTGGTATTCCTTATCCTTATCGATCACCTTTTTGGATGAAATGGTATCCAGGTTCGCCAGGGAAGTATTCACCTTAATGGACTGGGACAGGATCAGGCCGTTGCCTTTTCTGTCCTCCGTAACGTAGGCAAGCTTATGATTGATCGCATCCGTCGGCGATTTCAGCGTCACTTCCTCCCCGTTGATCTTCAAAGTGCCTCCGAGGAGTTTTCCATAAGACTGGCCGAAAATGCTCATGGCCAGCTCCGTGCGTCCGGCACCCATCAGTCCGTAAATACCTACGACCTCTCCCTTGCGTACATGGATGGAGACGTCGTCAACAACCTTGCGCTCCGGATACAGCGGGTGCTGCACCGTCCAGTGATCAACCTCCAGATTGATTTCGCCGATCGCAACTCCTTCCCTTTTCGGGAAGCGGTTGGTGATCTCCCGGCCTACCATGCCCTTGATGATTCTGTCCTCGTCCACATTGTGACCGGTATTGTCAATGGTTTCGATGGTCGAACCATCGCGAATCACCGTGATCTTATCCGCCACATAGGCAACCTCGTTCAGCTTATGTGTGATGATAATCATGGTCATGCCGTTCTTCTTGAACTGAAGCATCAGATCCAGCAGAGCCTTGGAATCTTCCTCGTTCAGTGAAGAGGTCGGCTCATCAAGGATCAGAAGCTTTGCCTGCTTTGCCAGAGCCTTTGCGATCTCGACCAGCTGCTGTTTTCCGGTTCCGATCTCCTTCACCTTTACCTTGGATGACTCTGTCAGGCCTACCATTTTTAAGTATTTATCTGCTTCCGCATACGTGGTATTCCAGTCAATATGCGATTTTCTTCCGCGTTCATTACCGAGGTACATGTTTTCACCGATGGACATTTCCGGTACAAGCGCCAGTTCCTGATGTATAATAACAATCCCCCTGGCTTCGCTGTCCCTGATGGTATGAAACTTACATACCTCTCCGTTATATATAATATCGCCTGTATATGTCCCGAACGGATAAATGCCGGACAGAACGTTCATCAGCGTTGATTTTCCGGCTCCGTTCTCGCCTACAAGGGCGTGAATTTCCCCTTCCTCTACCTGCAGATTTACGTTGTCAAGCGCTTTAACTCCCGGGAACTCTTTGGTGATATTCTTCATTTCCAACAGTATCCTGGCCAAATGATTTCCCTCCTTCTGATTGTTTTCTGCTTTCTGTGTTCTGTACTTTCTATGGAAAAAAACTTTGAATTAGCAGGAAAAAACTTTTTCTGATGCAAGAAACAGGCGGGCAATTACGCCCGCCTGAAGCGTTTTCAGGAAACACCTTTCTGTTTCTTTAGACTGAAAGCTACTAATTATTCTGTTGCGCCTTCCGTAGCAGCTTCACCGGAAATCCCCAGCTGATCTGCTGTGTAATATCCGGAGTCAATCAGCAGTTCCTTGTAATTGTTGATATCAGCAAATACCGGCTCGCAAAGGAAGGACGGAACGGTGATCACGTTGTTGTTGTAGGTTTCCGTATCGTTAACGTCAACATCTTCTCCATTGATGATCTGGCCAACCATCTTAACAACCTGGGATGCCAGGGTACGGGTATCCTTGAATACGGACATAGACTGCTTTCCTGCAATCATGTTCTTCGTGTTCTCGATATCGCAGTCCTGACCGGTAACGATCGGATAGGTTCCCTTGTAGTTGGCTTCCAGAGCGTTCTCAACGCCCAGTGCCGTAGAGTCGTTGGAGCAAAGCCATGCATCTACGTTCGTTCCATCCGAATAGTTGGAAGAAAGAATGTTCTCAGCTCTGGACTGAGCTGTCTCTGTAGCCCAGGTCGGAGTAGCGCAGTCTTCAAATGCTGTCTGGCCGGACGGAACTACCAGTTTTCCGCTGTCAATATACGGCTGCAGAACGTCCATGGCGCCCTGATAGAAGAATCCGGCGTTGTTGTCGCCCGGGTCACCGGCGGTAATTTCCAGGTTGAACGGACCGTCCGCGTTCTCAAGATCAAGAGTATCAACAATATACTGTCCCTGTACCGTACCTACTTTGTAGTTATCAAAGGTTGCATAGTAGGAAACTGCGTCGGAGTCCATCAGCAGGCGGTCATAAGCGATCACCGGGATGTCATTCTCTTTGGCCATATCCAGTGCTTCACCGAGGGAAGACCCTTCGATTGCTGCGATAACCAGCACATCATCGCCCTGGCTGATCATGTTTTCAACCTGGGAAAGCTGTGTCTGAACATCGTTGGAAGCATACTGAAGGTCAACCGTGTATCCTGCCGCTTCCAGTTCCTTCTGCATGTTGTCGCCGTCCTGGTTCCATCTCTGCAGATCCTTTGTCGGCATAGATACACCGACGGTCTCAGCCATTGCTGCCGAGCTCAGTGCCATTGTTGCTCCGAGAACTGTTGCTGTTAATAAAACCTTTTTGTTCATGATTCCCTCCTCTTATTTTTGGATGCATGCCCGATTGCATATGTGCATCTTTTCTGTTGTGATCATGATAGCACATTCCTCTATTATGTAAAATAGATAAATTTAGTCATTATCTGTCCGATTTTGTCAACAAAACAGAAATGCACACCGGAAAATCTGGACTTTTTTGTCGTCAGCATCCTTTTATAGCATTTTTTCGTTAAAGATACGGCCGGCGGCTGTATGCTGCGAATCCCCGTATAAAAAAGGAGTGCGGACGTGAAGTCCGCACTCCCGGGCAGTTCTGAGCGCTGTCTCATTGAAGTTTTCAAACAGAAGAATGAACAAAAGAACGGTTATTTTTTCTGAACATATTTCAGGCAGTCCAGCGTTACAGCCGTAAGAATAATGATACCTTCAAATACGAACTGGAGGTTCGTATCGATGCCCAGAATCGTCAGGGAATACGTCAGCGCAGTAAAGATAAGCACACCGACAACGACATCTGAAATTTTACCAATACCGCCGGTAAAGGAAACGCCGCCGACAACGCAGGCCGCGATTGCATCCATATCCCAGCCCTGACCGTAAGCAGCCGAGCCGGAGCCTACCATACGTGCACATTCAAGCCATGCGCCGAATGCATAAAGCACACCGGCCATCATAAACGCCCGAAGTGTAATCCAGAACACAGAAATACCTGAGACCGTAGCTGCCTCCGGATTGCCGCCTACGGCATAGAGATTCTTTCCGAACGTTGTCTTATTCCAGATAAACCATACGATGGCAATCGCTGCGACAGCCCACAGAATAATCATCGGGAAATTTCCAAACTTCGGAATAATCATCTTCGGAATAGACGGATCAATGGCTCCGAAGGAAACACCCTTGGTGGCATAGGTTACCAGTCCGAATATAATCAGCATGTTTGACATGGTTGATATGAACGGATGCATTTTGAACTTCGCAGTAAAGAAACCTGCCAGCGAGGTAAACATAACGGTCAGAACGATGCATGTCACAAGCGCAAGGATGACTCTCAGTCCAACCGGCTGATTGCTGAAGTCAAAGACATGGCCGAAAACCGCTCCGGTATTTGGGCCGTTGTGCATGATGATGGTCGCTGTTGTCATGCACATACCAACAATTCTTCCGATGGAAAGGTCGGTACCGGTCAGCAAAATCAATCCTGCAACTCCGAGGGCGAAGAACATGCGCGGCGACGCCTGCTGCAGTATGTTCAGAATATTATTTAACGTAAGCAGATGCTGTCCCGGTTTGAGAATCGGTGTAATCACGCACAGGATCGCAAAAATGATTAAGATAACGATGTAAAGACCATTGCGCAGGAAAAACTGTTTCCTGTTGAAGGTATATCTGTAATTTTCTCTCTTCTGTGCCTGATTCTGTGCAAAGGTAAATCTGGAATTGCGCAGGAGGTCGATCATGTGATATTTGTTCACAAAAGCTTCATGCTGCTTCGCTTTTATATCCGCGACTTCCTGGTCGTAGGACATCTTTGCGTCAAACAGGCGGTTCTTCTGAACATATTTTTCTTCTTTTATTTCTTCCTTGTTCGTAAGTTTGGCAAGATCCGCCTTATGAGTACTGTTCAGCTGCGCCACCCGGGCATCATATTTCTTTTTTGCCTCCTGAAGTTCGGCTGCACAGCTGGCCTTGACCTTATCCAGATACTCGCTGTCATAATGCTTATTCAGATAGCTCTCAGCCTCGGACACCAGCGATCTGACTTTGTCCCTGTTATCGGCTTCAACTTTCCTGGCCTTTGCCAGATCCGGCTGGATCTTGTCCAGTTCCGCCTTCTTTTCACTCTTTGTCAGCGAACCGTCATGCTTAATTCGTTCGATATCATCCTGAAAAATCGAAACCTTGTTTTCTCCGTCAGCGCGAGCTTCATCGATCTGTGCCTGAATTTTTGCGACATGATCCTCGATCGGCTTCAGAAGTTTTTCAGCCTCATCCGCTGAAAGAATAGTGTTTGCCATCTTCTTTTCCCTTTCTTCGATAGATTACAGATATTTAGCGCTCAGGCGAAGCAATTCGTCCTGCGTTGTGTCCTTCGTATTGACAATCCCGGAAAGATATCCGTTGGACATAACCCCGATTCTGTTCGTGATGCCCAGGATCTCCGGCATCTCCGACGATACAACAATCACTGTCTTGCCTGCCTTTGCCATCTGTATAATCAGCTCGTAAATTTCATATTTAGCGCCGACGTCTATGCCTCTCGTAGGCTCATCCATCATGAAGACGTCCGGGCTTCGCTCCAGCCATCTTCCGAAGATTACCTTCTGCTGATTTCCGCCGGAGAGTGCACTGATCAGATCATCCGGTCCCATGCACTTGGTATGCATGGTTTTTATCTCCTTCGAGGTTGCCCGGATCATCTTGGCATCCGACAGAGCGGCTCCCTGTTTGTAGTGATCCGTATACCCGATCGTTGTGTTAAAGGTCAGATCGCCCTTTAAGAACAGCCCATTCGCCTTTCTTTCCTCCGTGATCAGAGCAAATCCATGATCAATGGCCTCCCGGGCACTGTTGAAATTCATAAGGCGCCCGTTAAAGTAAACCCGGCCTGCTGCTCTGGTACGCACACCGAAGATGGTCTCCAGAAGTTCCGTTCTTCCCGCGCCCACCAGTCCGTACAGCCCGAAGATTTCTCCTTTTCTTACATCAAAGGTAATATCATGCAGATGAGGGTTGAACTTGGTCGACAGGCCCTGAATGGACAGTGCCACCTCTCCCGGTACATTATCAACCTTCGGAAAACGGTTGTCCAGTGAACGGCCGACCATAGCCGCGATCAGCTCGTTCATATTGGTATCCTTCACCGGTTTCGTCATTACCATGTCGCCGTCCCGCATCACGGAGACATCATCGCAAATCTCAAAAATTTCATCCATCTTATGAGAAATATAGATCATGGAGATGCCCTTATTGCGGAGCATATTCATCATATCAAACAATTTTCTGACTTCACGTACTGTCAATGAAGAGGATGGCTCGTCCAGCACGATCAGTTTCGCATTATAGGAGATCGCCTTGGCAATCTCGCACATCTGTCTCTGTGAAACCGACATATTGCGCATAGGCTGTGTCAGATTGACGGTCATTCCAAGACCGCGGAAAAGCTCCGCCGCCTGTTTTTTCATTTTCCCTTCGTCAACAACACCGCCCTTCACAGGGTATCTGCCGAGAAACAGATTATCCGTTACACTTCTTTCAAGGCACTGGTTTAATTCCTGGTGAACCATGGCCACACCATTTTCCAGCGCGTCCTTCGGTCCGGAAAAATTTACTTCCTTTCCATCCAGAAAAATCGTGCCTTCATCTTTCTGGTAGGTACCGAAAAGGCACTTCATCATCGTAGATTTGCCGGCTCCGTTTTCTCCCATCAGCCCCATAACGGTTCCGCGCCGGACATCCATATTAATATGGTCCAGAACCCTGTTGCGGCCGAAGGACTTGCACATACCGCGAATCGACAAAACGATGTCATCTTTCTGATCCGTCATCCGTCTTACTCCCTATCCATCACAAATTACACCGTCCGGTAACTGAGTATATCCGGTGAAATAATATTCATTCCGGATACAATCAGAATTATTTCCAAATTTAACAATAAGGGAGAATTGCTTCCCCCCTGTCATAAGCCCGCCTGTTTGCCCGAAATAAAACTCATTCTAATGGCATTGCGTCCGGTGCAGCCGCACCGGACGCAATGGCGGCAGGCAATTTATGTTGCTTTTGTTCTCAGATCTCTTTTAAGCCTGCTGACTCAATTCGTGCCAATCACTGTGACAGAATAGCTGTATAGGAAGCAGCATTATCTGTCTTAACCATATTGATTGCGAAGCCATCATACTGGCCCGGATTTCCAAGTCTGTTTGTAATGTTGGACTCGGTCTGGCCGTCTCCTGCGATGTATTCAACATTCAGATTAAGCAGATCATCATAGTTCTGAAGCAGCGGCTGATACGTAGCTCCAAGGAAGTTATCCGCGCTGTTATAGATATCAAGCCAGATATTTTTGGTCGGATATTTATCCGCATCCAGCTGGTTGGAAACGTCCGGAAGCGTCCTGGTTGCATCTGTGAAATCCTGATAATTGTCAGCGGTTACAGCAACGTTCAGAGCATAGTAGGAACGCTCTTCATCAACGTACTTGTAGGAATCAGACGGAAGGACATTGCCCGCCTCATCAGCGGTGCCGATACCGGTATCAATGTCAACGCCGTCAAGGCAGTTGCGAAGAACACGGAGTGTCAGATAAGCCTGAACATCCGTATGCTGGGAGATCGTCCCGCCGTATCCGTCCGCGATTGCTGCGACTGCATCCGAGTTAGCGTCATAGCCGAAGGTCGGAACGCCCTGGTCCTTGGACCAGCCGTTGAACATAGCCATGCCCATGCCATCATTGTTTGAAATAACAACATCAATCTGATCACCAAGAGAAGAAGCCCAGGTGCTGATTGCGTTTCCGGCGGTAGCTGCATCCCATGTAGCGCCGGCGGAGTTCTTCATTTCCTGGGAAGCAAGTTCACGGACTGTAAAGTCGCCCAGCTTGCCGTCCTGAACATCCGCTGATGAACCATCCACGTTGGTTCCGACCGGGTTCGAATCAATCTGTCCGTCAGCGCCTTCTACCGCCGTGCCAAGAGCCTTGCGGACACCTCTGGTACGTGCTACGGAATCATTATGTCCAACATCGCCGATGGCAAGAACATAACCGATAACGCCATCGCCATTGCGGTCAATGGTATCTGCATGAGCTGTGATATAATCAGCAATCATCTGGCCCTGCAGTTCAGCACCCTGGTTCGCATCAAAGCCTACATAATAGGTTTTGTCATTGAATGAAAGAGCATCCATATCCAGCTCACCGGTAGTACTGTTGGAAGGCTGTCTGTTGAACCATACGACAGGCTTATCCGCGTTTGCCACTTCGTCCGCGTTTGCTACGCAGCCCAGCGTTGCAGCCAGGGTAAATGCTGTAGCAATTGCAATCATTTTTTTCATTTTTGTTTCTCCTTTCACGCTTTAAAGATGATTGGTTTATCTCAGAAGCTGCGAAAGTGCAGCATTCTTTCGGTATCTGAC
>ONLK01000079.1 GCA_900318615.1 uncultured Eubacteriales bacterium | reverse complement strand
AAACTGAGTAAATAATCGTGCCGCAGTCATACCGGTTCGTTTTTTGAAAACACAAATTGTGAAGCGTATGACATTTGATTTGTGGCGAGGCGGTATGCTGAAAACAATAAGACCTTCATTTCCATAATGGCAGCCTCCGGGTACGATGTGGAACTGACATACGTGAAAAAACGGATAAGGGTGAGTATACGATGCGTGTTCTAATTGCTGAGGATGAAATGTCTACGGCGAAAGCCATAAAGTTATTGTTGGAAAAAGCGAATTTCTCTGCAGACATTGTCTATAACGGGAATGATGCAAGGGAATATATTCAGGCTGTCGACTATGATGTGATTGTTCTGGACATCATGATGCCATACAGAAGCGGGATAGATGTTCTTTCTCTAATGCGAAATAAACACATTGTAACGCCGGTTTTGATTCTTACCGCAAAATCTGAAATCGAAGATCGTGTTGCCGGCCTTGAATCTTGCGCTGATGACTATCTTCCAAAGCCATTCGCGGCGAAAGAGCTTATCGCCCGGGTCAAGGCGCTGGCCAGACGCAGCGGTCATTATGCTGATTCTATTCAAAGTATTGGAAACCTTGTTTTAGATGGCAACCGCTATGAAATGCGTGTTGGAGAAATTAAGGTCAGTCTGACCAACAAGGAATTTCAGCTTATGGAACTTTTCGTCCGGCACCCGGGATATGTTTTCCCGACAGAGCATTTGATGGAGAAAATATGGGGATATGATACGGAATCCAACATTGATGTTGTATGGACACATATCGGATATATGCGTAAAAAACTCAGGAGCCTGAATGCAAACGTTGAGATAAAAACCGTTCGGGGCGCCGGGTATGCTCTGGAGGAAATAAAATGCTGAAAAAGATGAGATGGCATGTGATCCTCGCGGCGATGCTCGCGTTCATCCTGGGCATCGGTATGATCGCATTTCTTGTGAATGTCATCAATTATCACATTGTAACAAATCAGGCGGACCGGACTCTCTTCTACATCATGAAACTGGAGAGCGAACATCCCGGTGAACAAGCGGCCGGACCCGGTCAGCCGAAACCATTTACGGCTCTGCCAGACCTGGAAGCCAACTACATGACCCGCTTTTTCATCGTCCGCTTCGACGGCAATGGGAATGTCACGTCCACCTATATGGACTACATAGCCGCCATCTACGACATGTACCGGTATCTGGAAGCTGACGCTTCGCTGTACAATTACGCGAAGATTTCCGTGAATGACGAATACTGGGGCGTATATCTCGCACTTGAAGCCGTCGAGGAAAGTTTCATGCTGCGCAATTACGGCACGCAGGACGGTGAGCTGTATAAGCCGGACAGTATGGAAATGGGCGGGGAAAATGCCGGAATTTCCAGTCCATCCATGCCTGATAGAGATTCGTCAGATTTTGACTTCCAGAATATTGATATTTCAAAATTTGAGGATAAGACACCGCCAAACAGCACAGGCATGTCAGCCTCACAAGACAGCGGTCCCAGGACAGTGCTTCTTCAGACGGCGCCGCAAATCCCGGCAATCACGTCATTAGCATCCTCCTGTGCCTCCTGCTGGTCCCTGTTATAGGTATTCACCCAGTAAATGTCCTTATCGGACCCGATTGCATCGATCATTTCCTGTCCGTCCGTCTGAGAAAAATAACCGTTGGTTCCCAGGGCAAGGATCACTGTATCTACATCCGGATCCTGATTGAGCAGATTCATAACTTCATCGATGGCATTATATTCCTGACGTCCTTCAACGGCATCCACCCGAATGTTCGCGAAAGTGTCCTGAAGAGACGGGGCCGCTCCAAGCATCACGGAATCTCCCACTTGATCCACAACTCCAACTTCGCACATCAAAAACGCCTAAGAGGAATCCACCCAGACGAGATTCCTGCTCTGAACATCAGTATAACAAAGAATGATTAGGCCTCGGCTTTTTTCATGGCGGAGACATCCTGCCGTGCGCACCGGTTATTTTTGTAACTGTAAAATCCATGGAAACGATATCCTTCCCTGCATCCCAATCCGTGCAAAGTGAATGAATAAAGCAGTCCCCGGTACAAAGATACCCGTAATTTAAAATCTGCTGCTGAAGCTTCCGAATCGTATCCACCCCCGGCACCCTGGCGATCGGAGTCCGGATCACTATTTCAAGGATATCTTTGTCCTGATAACAAATGGAAAGAGGATCCAGTTCCGGAATATGCGTCCCGGACAGCGTTCCCGTGTCTTTCGGATAGGAATCCCTGATAAAATACTCTCTTTGTACCCGCAGAACCTCTATGCCGGGACCATTTTCACGAAGCAGTTTTGAGTATTCCAGATTCGTGAACTTCAAATCCGGCGCTAACCGGAATGAACTGATCGGAGCCCGCCAGATGCACTTCCGGAGGCATACCGATGTTATAGGTAGCTGCACCATTTTCAATGGCATCCTCCATCATGGTGCCGACATTTCCTTTACTGCCATATACCTTCCATGTTCCCTTCAGAGGATAATATTCGTCGGATAAGTACTTTTCTGTCAGTTCACCGTTTCCAAGGAATCCGCCTTCGGCAATGACAACTGCCTTGGCGTGTATGGTATATTCAGTTCCGTCCAGATTGCTGACCGCTTTGACACCGGTTACCTTTCCATCTTCCATAATGAGATTTTCAGCGGTGGTCTCCAGCATATATTTTCCGCCGGCTTTCTCATAATCCGCCATCAGTTTATCAAAGTTTTCAGCAATTTCTGTCTTGTTGACATTCCAGAAACGATTGTCGTCCGGATCATCCGGATTGTGGTTCGGCAGCCACTGGAATTTGATTTTATACCAGTCAGCTTCAGTAAATCCGGGTTTTGCGTCCCAGTCAAATTCAATATCATGATCAAGTGCCAGCCAGTCGAGAGCGGGGCCTGACTGCTCAAAGTACAGGTCCAGAATTTCGGGCTTTTCGTCGTTTTCAACGTATTCTTTCCAAGCCTCCTTCATGGCATCCGCATCCGTGTAATCATTGCCCTGGTTATATTTTTCCTGAATTCGCGGCGGGTTGATAACACCGATTTCGGAGGTCAGGGCAGTGGTGCCGCCGTAGCGGCCCTGTTTTTCGATCGCCAGAACATCAAGGCCCTGCTCCGCTGCACGAAGTGCGGTATAAGTACCGGAACCGCCGAGGCCGATGACCAGAACATCCGTGGTCAGTTCTTCTTTTGTTCCGGTTTTGGCGGGCTTATTCTGAAACGCAGACAGGGCGGATGCATCGCTTCCTCCGGCTTCAAGTGCCTGCTGAAGGGCATCGGAAGCGGCTGCCTTAACAGCAGCTGAGGTTGCGGTAGCGCCGGTAACACCGTCCACAGCTACAGACTGGCTGTCAATAATGCGCGGGAAAAGATTTTTCTCTACCGTTTTGCGCATAACCGGAGTATCTCCGGAAACCTCATCCGGATTCCATTCGATGGAGACGATCGAAGTTTCATCTACGGTAACGCGGATTTTATCGCTGATACCTGCGAAAAAACCGTAGCTTTCGGCTTCGTACGTACCCGGTTTCATTTTAACTTCAGCCGGTCCGGATGTATGGCCGGATGCTTCATCGAGCGCCTTTTTAAGCGCTGTTTTTACAGCGGTTGATGTGACGGTAGCGCCGGATACCCCGTTAATATCGGCACTCTGGGCGGAAAGAATCTGTTCCTTCAAGGAATCGCCGGCTTTTTGTCCGATGTCCGCGGTTTCATTATCAAGATGCAGGGTAACATCCTGAATACTGTTCTCATCCACGGTTACGTCAACGGTAACCTCTCCGATGCCGTCTGCTGTAGCCGTGTAGGTTCCGGGGGTAAACTGCTGCGATGTGACTGCGGATGCAGCACCCGGGGCTTCTGTGGCGGCTTCTTCCAGGGCCTCCGTTTCGTCATCCGCCAGTACGGAAGAAAACTGTGCGGCGGAACCAGCATATCCGGCGAGGGAAAATGCAAGGATCCCGGCCATTACTGCTGAAACTTGTTTTTTCATTTACTCACTCCTCCTATCTGTCCGTTTCTGCTTATTTTTTATCGCAGATGTAGATAAAATTTGTTACAATTTTACCATAAACTATATAACAGTTATATAGTCAAGGGAGCAAAGCATGAATACGAACGAAATTAGAAAAATTACCGGGCTGAGCGTGCAGATGATTCATTTTTATGAAAAAAAGAAGATTATTAAACCGGTCCGGAATGAAAGCAACGGGTATCGGAATTTTACGGCGGAGGATGAATTTCGGATTGTAATTGCGCATACGCTGAACAGCATGGGGATTGCCCTGGACGATGTGTGCCAGATTATGGATGGCAGCAACTATGATGAGAAGATTTCCATGCTTCAGGACAGAATTGCTGTTATGAAGAAAAAAAGAAAACTGCTTGATCAGCAGCTGGAACTGGCAGGGGAACTGGCGGATACTTTTGAAGCTATCCGTTCCGGAGCGCCTTATATTTTAAGACATTACCGGGAAATGTATTATTATCCGGCACGCAGTAAATAGAAGGCGTTATATCTGCAGCCATGGGAACACCGATGGTTTGGTCAGCCGCCGATGCTCCCATGTATCTCGGAATTGCCGCTGACTCTATGGCGGTCGGAATGGATGGCAGGCGGTTCAGCTCCGAAGAAGGAATCTCCATGCTGGATCCCTGGAAGGCAGGCCCTAATTACTACAGTATCTGGTCTAAGGATCAGCTGGATAAGGTTAAGGAAAACGGTTTCCATCAGAATTTTGACACCGTACCGCCTTCCGCTTTCCTGGGCTTCTGCGGTTCCATTCCGGAAGGCGAACCGCTCCCCGAACTATATGACGTACTCGGCAAGGCAGAGGAGATGGGTTTCGTATGGCAGGCTGACTCCATCGGGGAACTGGCCGATAAGATCGGCGTTCCCGCAGACAATCTGAAAACGGAAGTGGATAACTACAATAAATATGCGCAGACCGGTACGGATGAAGAATTCGGAAAGCCCGCAGAAGATCTCACCGCCTTCGGTGATGGCCCGTACTACGCAATCAAAATGGCGTCCTACTCCTATAACACCGTAGCCGGTCTTGACATCAACGATAAGATGCAGGTTCTGGATACGGACGGCAATCCGATCGAAGGCCTGTATGCAGTCGGAAGCGACTCCGCCGGTGTACTCTTCTCTGAAAAGAAACCGTACGTAACCTTCGGCGGCATCAACAACGGCTGGGCACTTACCTCCGGATATATAGCCGGCGTAACCGTAGCTGATTTTGTAAACGGCACCGACAATGCCGCAGATATCCTGAATTCCGAGGTGCTGAAAGCACAGTAAATACCAGTAAGCGGAAGCTGCAGACCCGCGGAGAAAACAACAGTTTCTCCGCCGGCACGCTGCTTCGAATACGTGAATAGGCAGGATTTCTCAAAATTCTTAAAAAGCATAAGTACATTTACACTGAAAGCCGGGACATGACTCCCGGCTTTCAGCATATAAATGACCCGCAGCAAGCCGCGGCGAAAGATCCGGGCTAGTGTTCCAACTTATGCCGCGTGCCTGCTTGACCCATAGCAAGGCGCGGTGAGCGATCCGGGCTATTACCCAGACTTATGCCGCGTGCCTGCTTGACCCACAGCAAGCCGCGGTGAGCAATCCGGGCTAATGTCCAAACTTCGGCCGCGCCGATACATGACCCATAGCAAGGCGCGGTGAGCGATCCGGGCTAATGTCCAAACTTCGGCCACGCCGATACATGGCCCATAGCAAGGCGCGGTGAGCGATCCGGGCTAATGTGCAGACTTATGCCGCGAGCTTGCTTTACCCGTAAAAATACGCGGCGAGAAATTCGGGCTAATACCTGGGTATCGGCCGCGTACTTAATTGACCCACAGCAAGCCGCGGCGAAAGATCCGGGCTAGTGTTCCAACTTATGCCGCGTGCCTGCTTGACCC
>ONLK01000028.1 GCA_900318615.1 uncultured Eubacteriales bacterium | reverse complement strand
TTTTCCGTCCTTCACAGGCACTATGGAAGTAGAGAACCAGGCTGTCACCCTTTCGCTCATACCCAAAATTCAGTGCCACGACATACGGTTTGCCATGATCCACCATCCGCTTCATGATCGGGCAGGGCATTCAGCGTTTCTTCAACACTGCTGCGGACAAGATCCTTAAGATCATGCTTTATCAGGTCTTCATTTAACTGTATAATGTTATCAGACATAGTCATTGTCTCCCTGGTGGATTTTGTGTGGTAACTTAATTTTACCGATGGCAATAGACTATGTCTATTTTTATTCAATTAAATTTGCGAAACTTAATCTTACTGACCTGGGATCTGGAGATGCCATTGACACCGGGTTGTTTTGCGAGCTGTCCGGTCTTTCTGGTGGATACGCCGTTGACGGAAGCTTCCTGTACAACCGCTGTAAGAGCCGCCTCGTTGTGCTTATAGGCGTTCACAAAGAACGGAATATATCCTCCCTGTCGAACCTTTGGACCATCAGATAAATCGTTCCCAGCCGGGTATTCAGACGTCGGGGACGGTAACCGGAGTGATACCCGGATCTTCCATCGGAGCGTTCGCTCTTGTCAGCATTCAGCTTCAACGAAATCTCTGCTTCCATCATCTGTTCGCAGAGCCATTGCAGCATGCTGAGCATGGGATCCGGCTGATTCATAAAACAGAATAGGAATGTGGAAAGATTTGTGTTACTCTGTTTTTGCGAACATTATTGTACGCTATCAAGACTATTGCGCAGAAATGTATTATAATAACGTCATATCCCGGAAAACTGGAGAAGAAATGAAAAGAAAAGCCGCATAATGTATGAAGGCAGGAGCGGGAAGGGAGTACGGTATTGGGTAAAAAATCAACCAGAGACAACAAAAGCATTTACCAGACCAGCCGTGAAGATGCGGGTATGACTCGCGAGGAAGCCAGCGAAGCCATGGGATTTGTCTCTGACAGCCGAATAGAGAAGTTTGAGACCGGGAAATCGCCTGTTCAGCCGGAAGAGGTCCTGGCGATGGCCAAAGCGTATAAGAAGCCGTCGCTTTGCAATTATTATTGTTCGCATGAATGTCCGATCGGGCAGGAATACGTGCCGGAAGTAAAGGTGAAGGAACTGTCGCAGATCGTACTGCAGATGCTCGCAACTATGAATTCCCTGGAGAAGGCAAAAGACCGTTTCATCGAGATTACGGCGGATGGTGAAATCTCAGAGGATGAACTTGCCGACTTCGCGAAGATCGAGCAGGGTGTGGAACAAATCTCTATGGCAGCAGATTCACTTGTACTCTGGGTGAACAATACGATTGCTTCCGGAAAAATTGATGAAGAGAAGCTGGAGGCGGCACGCAGGACATTGGGAAAATAATACTTTATGCCGGTATAGACAGCATAACTTCATATTTTGCCAAAATAGAAAAATAGAGCATCCATTTTCTCCGGATGTGTTCTGTATTTCATCAGACGTCCCGGATAGAATGGAGCCATCAGTAATAACAGTCTTCAGAAAAGAAAGGAATGCGTTTATGAGGCTGATCGCGAATGATGTCCGCTCAAGAGTCGTGTTATCAAGACTCCTGGTTAAAGCTGACAGGAATCCGGAGTATAAAAGGGTAACTGGAATCGAGGACACATCGCGCTTTCAATCTGAAGCCGCCAATGAGGAGAAAGAGGTAGTAAACTATGTTGAGCATGCTGGTACTTATAATTTTCATAATCGGGCTGTTTAAGCTCACAGGACTGTTTTTCCGTGCAGTCGGCACACTGCTGGGATGGATATTCGGTGGCATCGGCTGGCTGATCCTTGCCGGACTTGCGGTGACGGTTTTCGGTCTGGCGGTATTTGCGGTTCCAGCGGTCCTGGTGATTGGATGTATTGCGCTGATCGTGGCAGCGGCATCCTGAACGGAGGATATGGCAATGCATGATATGTATGACAGAGATAAAGAAATACAGGAAGCAGTCAGAGCCGGAGAACGTGCGCTCACCAGTCTCAGGGAAGCGGAACGCCAGCTGAACAGTGCCGGGAACTGGGGACTGGTCGACATCTTCGGAGGCAATACAATCTCCGGACTGATGAAGCACATGAAGGTTAACAATGCCAGCCGCTGCGTGGATGACGCGCGGCGTGACCTGGCAGCATTCCGGAATGAGCTTGGCGATATCCGGGATATAGAGAACCTGAATATAGACATGGATGGGTTTCTCACCTTTGCGGACTTCTTCTTTGACGGTTTTGTGGCGGATATTTTTGTCCAGTCAAAGATCCGGAAAGGACGGCAGCAGGTGAGAGAAGCGATTCGGAGAGTGGAAGATATCCTGAACCAGTTAAGAAAAACATGATGTGTCATGCTTATCAGGGCGGCCGGAATGTGCTCCTGACGGCGAATGGTGTTGATGATGAGCTGATGAAATGGCATTCCATGCTTCCACCGAAAAACAATGTGCATTTTTCCGTGGAGATTCTGTTCCCGGAAGCTGTCTTTGTGGCATTGTCAGCACCGGAGCTTTATCTGTGAGGGGGCCAGGTATTATGGATCTCGTGCAAAGGAAAAAATGAGCAGGCACTCCGCACAGAGTGCCTGCTCTTGTATGTCTTTTCGACGTTTATACATGACTTGTTAAGGGAACTGTCCTGCCTTTTCGGGTGTGCGGCGTTGTTCAGCTGTACTCAGTCAATCTGCCTATTTTCGGCAGTGCCTGTCAGTTCCGCTGCCAAAGCCGGAATTTTTGCAAAGTCATCTTCTTCCGGATTCCATGAAGATCTTACTTCCGGGCTCACAACTTTGAAACCGGCTTCGGTGAGCTTTTCACGGAGAATTTTATTGCCCTCCCCGCTCCATCCATAGCAGCCGAACACAGCGGCTTTCTTACCCTTGAATTTCAGGGATTTCAGGTAATACAGGAAGCCCTCCATGCTCGCGAGGATGCCGTTCAGGATGGTTGGAGAACCGACCGCTATCGCCTTTGACTTAAAGACTTCTCCAACGATGTCGTCCTTTTCCGTGTGGTCCACGTTAAATACCTTGACGACGGTATCCGGAGACTGACGGTGAATTTCATCTGCAATCGCATGAGCAATTTTCTCTGTTCCATGCCATTCGGTGCCATAGACAACCGTGATCTGATCCTCCTGATACGAGTCCGCCCATTTCGCGTATGCTTCTACGATTTTTAATGGCTCCTCACGCCAGATTGCGCCGTGGCTCGGTGCGATCATTTCGATCGGAAGGTTCAAGGCTGTGATCTCCCTGACTTTTTTTGTTACCAGCACAGAGAACGGAGATACGATATTGGCAAAATACCGCTGAGCCTCATCCCATAAAGTCTTCTGATCCGCCTTATCTGCGAACATTTCCCCGACAGCGTAATGCTGTCCGAACGCGTCCATCGAGAACAGGATATTGTCGCCTGTCAGGTATGTTGCCATGGAGTCCGGCCAGTGAAGGAATGTCATCTCTACAAAGATCAGTTTCTTTCCATTTCCGATATCCAGCGTGTCCCCGGTTTTCACAACATGAAAATTCCATCCACGCTTACCATACTGTCCTTCCAGAGACTTTACCGCGTTGGCCGTGCAGTAGATCGGAGTGCCCGGGATCTTCTCTATCAAGGCAGGAAGACTGCCGGAATGATCATTCTCGCCGTGATTAACAACGATATAATCAATCTTTTTCAGGTCGATCTCTGCTTCCAGATTTCTAAGAAACTCGAACTGGTGCGGAGCCCAGACCGTATCCATCAACACCGTTTTTTCTTCTTCGATCAGATAGGCATTCTGTGAACTTCCGCTGTGAATCGTGAAATCATCCCCGTGGAACTTCTGCAGGTCCCAGTCGATATAACCGATCCAGAATACATTATTTTTAATTCGCTTTTTCATGGTGATCCTCCGTTTCTTCCTGATTTCTTTCGAAGTGTCTGGAATGGTTCTACGCGCCATTGCAGCTGTATCTCTGTTTTTCTAAGAAAGTTTACCATAGTGAGCGGAGAAAGAATGTTGTAAGAACAACATTCTTCGTCATAGAGGTAAGCTGCAGGATGTGCTAAACTGGGTTTGCACCGGCAGAGGAGCTGGATCAGTTTATGCAGGAGGAGAAGAAGGAATGGGGCATTTTTATTTTGTCCGGCACGGGCAGACCGTCTGGAATGTGGAAAATAAAATCTGCGGAGCAGCCGACAGTCCGCTTACGGAAAAAGGCCATGAGCAGGCAAAGGAGACTGGCCGGATGCTGAAGGAGCGGATCGATAACGGTGAAATCCATATCGATCAGATCCTGACATCTCCCCTTTCCCGGGCTTACGATACAGCTGTGGAAATCTCCCATATGACCGGTGTCCCGGTAACCGTTGAACCGCGTCTTATTGAGCAGAATTTCGGCAAATGGGAAGGTACAGCCAGGGACGGCGCTGCATTCGCCAGGGCGAAGGAAAGCTTTGCAGACAGTTACGGCGGCGGCGAATCCATGATGAGGCTGGCACAGAGGATCTATAACCTGATGGATGATTTAAGGAAGGAGCCGGAAAAGACCTGTCTTCTTGTTGCTCACAATGGTATCAGCCGTATGATCGAATCATACTTCCGGGATATGAGCAATGAGGAATTTGCCGCGTTTGGAATTAAGAATGCGGAGGTCAGAGAGTATACGTTTGAGGATGACCGTCCAGACGATCGTACGGATTATGATCTGCTCTGCCAGCAGGTAACAGGCCTGATGGATGGCATGGAATCCCATATCACCATCCTTTCCAATGCAGCTGCACTCCTGTATGAAATGCTGCCGAGGATTAATTGGGCAGGATTCTATATCTCGCACGGAGACGAACTGCTTCTCGGACCATTCCAGGGGAAAACGGCCTGTGTCCGAATTCCTTACGGGCAAGGTGTTTGCGGGACAGCGGCGGCAGAAAACCGGACCATTGCTGTGGAAAATGTCCACAAATTTGCAGGGCACATTGCCTGCGACAGTGCTTCTCAATCCGAGATTGTGGTTCCGATTCACAAGGATGGGAGAGCTTATGGCGTTCTGGATATCGACAGTCCGGTTTTGAACCGGTTTGACAATGCAGACCGTGAAGGGCTGGAGCGGTTTGTAAAGCTGCTGGAAGCAGAAATGGCGAATGAATGACCTGCAGCAATTCAGACCTGGATATAAAAGGAGTATCCTATTGACGATTGAAGCATCTGTATTTCAAAAAGTAAAAATCGATCGTGAGAAAATGGTTGCCTTCGGCTTTAAGCCGTCGGCTTCGGGCTGTGTCTATGAAGCAGACTTCTGTGACAGCGAGTTTCATGCAATCCTGACGGTGGATGATTCAAACCGGCTTTTTGGAAGAGTAATCGAAAAAGAGACAGGGGAAGAATACCTTCCACTTCGGATTCATGATGTAACAGGAGAATTCGTTCATCATGTGCGGGATGAGTACATTGCACTTCTGCAGTCCATAGCGATAGAGATCGGCACACCGGTTCCATTTCAGTCTGATCAGGCAAACCGGATCGCTTTGAAGATCACAGAAAAGTATGGCGATGCACCGGATTTCCCATGGAATGATACTGCGGATGATACCAGGGACTATGCGGTTTTCCGTCACAGGGATAATGAAAAGTGGTATGCGCTTCTGATGTATACGATGGAGAAAAACCTCAAGACAGAAGCTGAGAAAGCAGCTGCGAAAAAAAGGGCGGAGGAAGAAAAGAAACAGAGGGCAAAAGAGCGCAAAATGCGGGATGAACTGAAGAAGGCCGGCAGGAAATTGCCGCCGATGAAGCCCACCGGGAAGCCGGAGCCAAAGGAAAGCCGAAAGATTAATATCCTCAACCTGAAAATCAGACAGGAGGATAAGAATGTGCTTCTTCAGGAGTGCGGCATTTATCCCTCTTATCACATGAGCCAGAAGACATGGATTTCCCTGAGGCTGGATGATACGCTCTCCGATGACCGGATCATGGAACTGATCGACCACAGTTTTTCGCTCACCGGAAAAGGAGGCAATAAACATCAGCGGCCTGACGGCAGGAAGGTTTGGATTGTTCCGGCAAATCCAAAGTATTACGATATTGTCAGTGTGTTCAGCAGCACGGATGACACCATATGGAAACAGGGAAAAGGGATAGAGAACGGCGATATTGTTTACATGTATGTGGCAGTGCCGTATTCGGCAATTCTGTATAAATGTACGGTTACGCAGGCATATTCCGCCATGGAAGACGGCAGGAGCCTGATGGACATTCATATTGATGAACGGTATAATAAGGACCTGTGTTCATTGGAGAAGATGAAGAAATTTCATGTGACGACCGTCCGGGGGCCGCGGTTTATGCCGGAAGAGCTGGAACGGTTTATACAAGAGAACAAATGAGCGGGGGATAAATGCCAGGAACGGGGAGATGCATCCGCAGGCAAAAGCCGCGAACAATCCGGGGCAGATGCTGAAGGAACGGGAAGGATGACGCATGACGAAAATATTACTGATTTATCTTGCCATTATGAACCTGATCACTTTCATTTTGTACGGTATTGACAAGTACAAGGCTGTTCATCACAAGTGGCGTATTCCGGAAAAAGTGCTTATTCTTTTTGCATGGGTTGGCGGCGGTATCGGAGCATTGGCCGGGATGCCGGCATTTCACCATAAGACGAAAAAATGGAAATTTCGGATTCTCGTTCCGCTCAGTGTGATGGTCTGGGTTGTTGCTACAGCTTTCTTAATTTATGGAGAAGGATGAATGAAGACAGAAAATAAGCCAACCGGCTTTACACTTTCGATGGCGCTGATGGACACGCTTCCGGTTTTATTCTTTTCTGTAAGTATCGGAGTCTTGTCGGCGCGGTTTGGCAGTGCACTCTTTCTTGCCGGAGCCATCCTGGTGATCCTTGCGGGTATTATGAAAGTTTTATGGAAATTTCTGCTTGCGACGGTGAAGCGGGATGTAAGAATCTTCAACCGTCAGATGCGTTTCATAATGCCCGCCGGGTTTGCTCTGATGATCGCTGCGCTTATCACTGACCGGGACAAATGGTCAATACAGGATGTGGCGGCACATGCGTTTTCACTGCCTTCCCTGATCTTTTTTATTCTCGCTTTGACAGGAATCGGGTGCATGAGTTACTTTGCGCGGCATTTTAACCAGATGGATGCGAAATCGAACTGGATCGAGCAGGGGACGAACGTTCTGGCACAGTTTTTCTTTATGATGGGGGTATTGATATAAGGGGATGAATATACCAAAAAATCATCCTGACCTGTCTTTGTTCCGGATATGCAGGTATTCGATATATTCATTTCCCCATTCCTCTATGCTTTGAAGAACAGGCTTGAATTTCAAGCCGATGCCGGTCATTGCGTACTCCACTCTTGGCGGCACTTCCGGGTAGACGGTGCGGCTGATCAGGCCATTCTGTTCCAGGGATTTAAGCTGTGTAGAGAGGGTTGCCTGTGTGATGTCGATCTGATGCTGAAGCTCGTTAAAGCGCCTGGGACCGTCTTCCAGCTCATGCAGGATCAGAATCGCCCACTTTCCGGACAGGATCTTCTGGCTCGTTACATAGGGGCATTTCCCGAATTTATCGTCACGTCTGTTCATGTTTGTTTTCCTCCTGTTTCTGCAATACTCAAGCAGAAGATACATGCTCAAGAAAAAAATCCTGCTTGTTTGATTTTACATTATCCGTATAATTAAAGCAAGTCGGAAAAATAAAGCTAAATAGCAGGAGGTATAACATATGAACAGAATGCCGGTAGTATTTTCAGGACATGGAAGCCCTATGGTTGCGCTGGAGAATAATGAGATCACGAAAGGCATGAGCTCGGTCGGTGAAATGGTTATAGAAAAATATGGAAAGCCGAAGGCGATCCTGGCCATTTCCGGGCACTGGTATGTCGGAGAAACATTTGTACAGAGCGCGGAGCATCCAAAGCAGGTTTATGATATGTACGGGTTCCCTCAGGCGTTATATGACGTAACATATGAGCCGGATGGATGCAGGGAATTGACGGACACGGTGCTGGCCGCACTGGGGAACGATGTCACCATCAATGACAAATGGGGCATTGACCACGGCACGTGGACAGTCCTTGTGCATATGTTCCCGCAAGCGGATATCCCGGTTGTACAGCTCTCGGTAAATGGCTATCTGAATGCACAGCAGTCTTATGAACTTGGGAAGAAGCTTCGCGGACTCAGGGATGAGGGCTATCTGATCTTCGGCAGCGGGAACGTGGTTCATAATCTGCGCCGTGTGGAATGGGATAATGAAGGCGGGACAGAGCAGGCACATCGCTTTAATGATTACATCACAGATGCTGTTCAGAAGCGGGAAGATTGGAAAGTGATTCATTTTGAAAACGGTCCGGATTCTTCTTATGCCGTACCGACACCGGACCATTTCCTTCCGCTGCTTTATTGCCTGGGAGCGTCTGAGGGGGAGGAACCGCTTGTTTTTAACAATGTATGCAATCTCGGTTCGATGGCAATGACCGGGTTTGCGTTTGGACTTTAAGCAGGGTATCAGGACTTTGACATGAAAGCGCCTTACGATAGCGGCTCTCCGGAGATAAACCGGGCCGCTATTTTTCTATTTTTATGAATGAATTCACACTTCTTTAGGACGCGCCGGTTCCGGTGGTATTCACCTACGGCGGGGTGGGTGAAAAACAATCCGGTTCCGACGGTAGTTGCTTATGGATCGCACGACAAATTGCAGCCTTTTCCTGCGTCCCTGAGATTAAAAGAAGCGCTTGAATAAAACGCTGTTGACTATCGGTACTTTGAGCTTCCGCATTCCGGGCATGGATTGCAGAATGACAGTGCAATAGCGAAACAGTGGATGGAAGCAATTGAAGAATATCCTGATAAATATATGCCTGTACAATAAGGGAGGCGGGATTGGCGCTGCCGGGCGCTTGTTAGAGACATCTGAGATGACAGATGTCTTTTTTCTTTGGGAGAAATTATGGGCAGCAAAGACGCGGGATTGAACACATACAAGCGGCCAGGTCCAGGTTTGGCATTGTACTCATTGATTAAAGATGATAAAGTAAATAAAAAGAAGGTTAATATGAAACGCCCGGAGTGAAAAGAGGAAGGAAAAGAGGAAGGAAAAGGGGTTTCATGGACGTGACGGGGGAGGAAAAGGTATGAAGAGATGGCGAAGGCTGTTCAGATGTTTCGCTCTGGCAGCGTGTCTGGCCGCCTGTTTATCCGCAGCAGGCTGCGGGGTGCAGGAAGGAGATAAGAAAGGGCATGATGTTGCGCTGACGATCTGGCATGTCTATGGAGGACAGACAGATTCTCCGTTTAACGCGGTCATTGATGAGTATAACCAGACGGCAGGGAAAGAGGAAGGAATCTATGTTCAGGTGGCCTCGGTGACGAACACAAACACAATCCATGAGGACGTTCTCGCCGCGGCAAACGGGGATCCAGGGGCGGCTGAATTGCCGGATATGTTTGTCTCCTATCCCAAAACGGTTCTGGCTATGCCGGACGACGGGATATTGCTGAATTATGAGGAGTATTTTGACGAGGAGGCGCGCAAGGCGTTTCTTCCCGAGTTCCTGGAGGAAGGGAGGATCGGCGGCAGACAGCTGATCCTTCCGATAGCAAAGTCCACGGAGATCATGTATGTCAATCAGACAGCCTTTGACCGTTTTGCTGCGCAGACCGGCGCCCGTCTGGAGGAGATGGAGACCTGGGAGGGGTTGTTTGATCTGGCGGAGCGCTATACCGCCTGGACGGATGAGCAGACACCGGAAATCCCGGGAGACGGCAAAGCCTTCTTTGCCCATGATTATCATTTTGACTATTTCCAGGTGGGCACGGAAGCTCTCGGGGAAGATTTCTTCGCAGGGAATACCATTGCCTTCGGAAAGGCCTGGGAACAGCTCTGGAGGCCATACGCCAGAGCGGCTCTGAGGGGAGCGGTCTGGCTGGAAAATGGTTATGCTACAGAAGCCCTGAGGACAGGAGATGCCATCGTTACCGTGGCCTCCTCCGCCAGTGTCCTGTACTATTCGGACATGGTAACCTATGCGGACAATCATTCGGAGAGGATCCGGATCACAGCCTTTCCATGCCCGGTGCCCTCAGGCGGCAAAAAGCTGGTGATGCAGAGAGGAGCGGGCATCTGCACGGTTCATTCTGACCCGGAGAGGGACAAGGCGGCCTGTCATTTTCTTGGCTGGCTGACGGAGCCGGCGGAAAACGTCAAATTTGTTACCAGCGCCGGCTATATGCCGGTGACACAGAAGGCTTTTGATGACTTTCTGCCCGGTGCGGTAAGCAGACTGACATCATCGAAATACAGGGAGCTGTATCAGGCATTTCGTAAAACGCAGCAGGAGTATGCATTCTATACGGCTCCGCAGCTGGAAACGTATCTGGATTTGGAAACTGATTTTGAGGAGAATGTCAGGCTTTTGCTGATGGCTGGGAGAAATGCCTGGCGGGAGGCGGGAAGCCGGCAAACAGAGCTGGACAAAACGGCTGATGAGATATTGGATCAGCTGAAGAGCCGTTACGCATAATGGTGCCGGAAAATGAAGAAGAAGATCAGAAAGCTGTTTGAGCTGACTCGATTGTCAAAGAACAGGAGCGTCAGTCTGCGCCGCAGACTGACCTTATATTGGGCAGTCATGCTGCTGACGGTTTGTTTTTTCATGCTGTTTCTGCTCAGTTTTACCGGTGCGTTTTCCCATCAGGAGCGCGAGCTGAAAGAATATCTGGAGTATCAGCTGTCCTATATGGATTCATCCCTGTCTCATCAGATCGATGATCTGACAGCTCAGAGCCTTGCGCTGTCAAGACAGCTGAGCAGTGTGCTGACCCAGCAGCTGGAGATCAGGGGGAAGAGCGTGAAGGACCTGAATGACCAGCCGGATATGCTGGAGCAGCTGCAGAGAGCTTTCTACGAAAAGCTGTCCGCTACCCTGCAGATAGGTGAGTGCAGTGGAGTTTATGCTGTCCTTGATGCCACGGTTAATACGTCGCTGGAGAGCGCCGCGAAGTCCAGAAGCGGCATGTATCTGCGGTACGCGAATGTGAAAGGCAGGAATACCACCGGGAAGGATGTGGTCTATTTCCGGGGGATGCCGGGCATAGCCCGGAGCGAGCATCTGGAGCTGCATAACCGCTGGGAACTGGAGTTTGATGTGTCTCGTCTGCCGGGCTATGAGACGATGATGACCCGCCCGGTGAAGCGTCTGGCGAACTCATACGCCTGGACCGCCTGCTTTACGCTTCCCCAGACCTGGGAGCGGGTGATGCTGTTGAGTGTACCGATTCTTGACGGCAGCGGAAAACCCTGCGGCGTCTGCGGAGTGGAGATCAGCTCGTTGTATTTTTCCCTCTCCTATCCGGCTCCGGACAGCCGCTTTGGCAAAACGATCTTCGTCTTTGCGCCTGTGTCGGAGGATATGGTGGAGCCGGGGGAGGGCATGGTGTCCAGCGACGTGTACATGGACGATTTTCCCCGGCTGAAGGCATCGCGGGGACGGTATTTTAACTATTATCAGGGGACAAGGCAGACGTATGCAGGCCTTCATCGCCGTCTGGAGACGAAGGATACCGAAGGAAAGGACCTGGGGACTGTGCTGCTGCTTTCAGAGCGCAGCTTTCATGAGGCAGCCCGGGCGGCCAGGCTTCAGATTGCATCCGTTTTTTTTCTGATCCTTCTTTTGCTGCTGGCGCTTTCTTTTTATCTGACCTGGCGGTTTGCATCGCCGATCTCCCGGAGTCTGGAGGCAATCCGGAACGGAGCATCCTCCGGCGGTCAGAAAAGCGGTGTTTCCGAGATTGACACGCTGATGGAGTTCCTTCAGACAAAAGCGGCACAGCGGACAGGAGGCAATGAACTGCCGCCGGAGATCGGGGAGCTGCTCTGTCAGTTTAGTTCCCGTTCGCAGAAATTGACAGCGGCGGAGAGAAGCGTTCTGCGCTATTATGCACAGGGCCTTGACGCGGCGCAGATTATGGAGAAGGCCTGCATCAGCATGAGTACGGTACGCAAGCACAGCGGTAACCTTTACCGCAAGCTCCAGGTAGCTTCCCGGGATGAACTGATGCTGGTCATCGATCTGTTCCGGCGGTGCGGCCGGCTGGAGGAGCTTTTGGGTGAGGGCGGTGAGAACAGCCCGAACAATCAGCAAACAGAGCGTTAAGACGCAAACAAAACATGAAAACAGGTTGGTAGCGTGAATCTACCGGATCAACGGAGACGTTTCAGATGGTAGATCCACGCTACTTTTGCGTATAGGCAGGAAAAGAGTGGACCGGGTGCCATAGCATTTCCGGGCAGAGGATGATAAACAGGAAAGTAAAGAGAAGTAAATAAAGAAAGAGAAACAAGAAATAGAGAAATAGAGGAATAGAAATATGAAATAGCAGAAATATAAACGTCACAAGGCATAAAGGAGGACGAGGATTATGAAAAAGACAATGGCGGCAGCGGCACTGGTTTTGGCAGCAGTATTGGTCTATGCACCGGGGGCCGGGGCACAGATCGGGGACCCTGCGGAGTACCTGGGAGAATGGTACATTAACTATATGAAGGAGGGCCCGGACGGGGCACAGATGAATGTGGCTTCCCTGATGGGGGCCAGCTATACCCTGCAGCTGGAGGAGGACGGAACGGGTCAGGCGAAGATTACACCTCTCCAGACAGAGGAATCCGGAGACGAGGCGGAGGAAGAGGAGACGATGACGCTTACCTGGGCATTCGATGATGGGAAGATCCAGGTCACCGGGGAGGATGACTCTGCCATGATCATCGATGAAGTGGATGGGGAGGTCCTCGGCGACGCGGGAGATAATACTTACTTTGTACTGGGAAGGGAATTGATTCAGGAGGATACGGACTGGGATGCTCTTCTGGGTGACATGTCCGACAAGGAACATCAGGAAGCAGCAAAAACAGCCAGGGAAAATCCCTATGTTTATAAGAGCGAAGCGGACAACACGGCAGAGGTGATTGCGGCGTATCTGAAAAAGAACAGTTACGGGAATGATTATGAAGTGACGCTGGATCCGGCCGGAGGAACCTTTACGGCGGACTGGCCTGGCAACGAATACGCCGACCCGGAGCATATCGAGGGAACCTATGAGATCACGGCAGACAACTTCGTGAATATCAAATGGACCGACGAGAAATACGGGTTTGAAAACAGCTATGAGGGAGCGGAATATGTTCAGCTGTGGGACGATCTTACGCTGAAGGAAGACCTGAGCAATCTGAGCGGGGTGGTGGCAAAGATGGCCGGGATGATGGATTATGAGCATACCTATACACCGGATTCGGTAACGCTGGCGCAGGACGGTGAGACAGAAGGGACAGCGACGCTCAGGGACGGCGATTATGAATTCACGTACCAGTACAGGATCTATCCCGGGGCTGACCCGTATCTCATCCTGACATATCACGATGAGGCAAATGATACGAATCCGGAGTGGAACAATTATAGCCTGAGGCAGTAAGAAAACCGTTCGAAGCAGGGAACATTCAACATCAGAGGACAGCGATACCAACGACAGGGATGTCAACAAAGAAGCCGGGGAGGAAGGTATGAACAGAAAGATCAGATTCACCATGTGGCTGGGAGGCTTGCTGAGCCTTGTTCTGGGGCTGGTGGCTTTTGGCCAGTCAGGCAGTATTCAAACAGGATGGTTTACGGTAGATTATCCGCAGGGCTGGTCACCGGATGAAGAGAGCATCTCGGATGAGGAGAGCTACGCGAAGGCTCTGTTTTACACCGGAGAGGATCTTCAGGCGGCGGATACGACGGTCAGAGTGACGGCCACACGGGAGGATGCCGACTCCTTCAGAGACACATTGATCGGAAGGGATATCTCCCTGGAATCTTACGCCGATGGCAGTGCCCGGACAGTTTCCATCAGCGGGGTCTCCTTCGCCGTACCGGAAAGCGGGGAGGAGGGCATTCCCGTGTATCTGTACCGGCATGTGCCCTCGGGTGTTTCCTACACGGTTTCTGTCGATGGCGACAGAGGGAACAGCGCGGTGAGCGATCTGCTGAGCGGGATATCCCTGACCCTCACAGACGAGGGGAACGTGGATCCGCCCTGGCCCTGGGAGGGACAGCCCTTTACGCCGAAGCTTGCGCCTCAGATGGCGGGCAGCTATACGATCACCCCCGCGTATCTCCCGTTTCAGGAATCCCAGGCCGTGCAGGGAATCATGGACCACCAGATCGCCAGGATAGGAAACACGGTATATCATCTGTATGCAGATAAGCTCACGGCCTATGATGACAGCACCGGAGAACTGGTCTTTGTCTCTTCTTTGGAATTGGATGATGATTACGAGTATCTGTCGGCGGACCAGTCCGGGATGCTCTATGTTTCCCAGGGCATCTTTGAGGTCATTGGCGTGAAGGACGGCCAGAAGGTCATGCAGACAACAATCAGCGGGGACCTTGTGATGCATCCTTCCGGCCAGTGGGGGATCAGTTTCTGGGTAAACAGTGACACCCAGCGGGTCACGAATCATGGGGACAGCCTGAGCGCGGAGCCATGGATACTGACCGGTCTGACGGACGATCAGGCGCGCCAGGGGATTTTCAAGATGCTTCAGGATGTAGCGGTCACAGACCAGCATATTCTGGTGGCAGGGAATTTGGCGGATGAAAGTGCCGACACAAAGATCGCCGTGTATGACAGTGAAGGAAACCAGCGGATGCTGCTGGGGGGAAGTGAAATCAGCGATCCCGACTGTCTGGGATGGATCACCGGCATGGTGGAAACAGCCAATGGTTTTATGGCGGCAGATGGAAATATGAGACGGCTGTATTTCTGGTCAAAGGACGGCAACTTCATCGGTGTTATACAGGTGAAGGATCTTCTGGGGACCGATTATCCCTGGCTGGAGGATATGCAGCTTATGGAGGATGGCTCTGTGCTTCTGGCATTGACCCAGGAGAGAGAGGATGAATCAGCAGATGAGCTGATGCTCTTCCGGCTGACGGGTTTTTGAATTATGGGATAGAGGGCGGCACACCGGGCAAAGGCCCGGCGCATCTAAGACCCGGTGCTTCTGCGGATGGTTTGCCCATTCTCCGGAGAAAATAATTTCTTTTAACAAATTTTTCAGGACATCCGGATAGGATGCAGCTCATTTCGTATTATAATAGTGCAGTTGGAGGATACTTAACTCCGGCTGCACTTATTTTTATAGAATTTCCAATATGAAAAATCATGTATTTTTTCTTGTGAAAAAGAGTACCTTCGTTGTAGCGACAACAGATTCTTTGAGAAAAACGCGGTATGGTACATCCAGAATGCAGCAGGAATTGAGTGAGGAGGACTGGATGATGAATAACAAAACGATTGATCTGAGCCGCCCGGTCTTCGAGCTTGTCTCGGAGTATCCGGAGCTTCAGAATATTATGGCGGACCTTGGGTTTACGGAGATTAAAAAAAACGCTATGCTCCATTCGGTAGGAAAGCTGATGACTATTCCGAAGGGAGCAAAAATGAAGGACATTCCCATGGATAAGGTGATTGCGGCGCTGACGGAGCAAGGATTTACCATTTCCGGCGGGATGCCGGAGGAAATACAGGCCGGAGCATCCGAAACACCCGAAACACGCGAAACATCCGAAACGGCCGGAAGAGCTGAAACGCCGTCGGCAGAATCCCGCACGGAGCAGCTTAAGGCCTACCTGCGCCGTCTGGCTGCGGGTGAATCCCTGGAGAGTGTCCGTGCAGATTTCGTGGAGAAATTCAGCGGCATAGAAGCTTCCGAGATCATGCAGGCCGAGCAGGAGCTGATGCGCGAGGGCGCACCTCTGACGGAGGTACAGAAGCTTTGCGACATTCACTCCGCACTGTTCCATGGCGCCACAAGACAGGAACAGATCGCCAATGCGGAGAAGGAGGTTATGGCTTCCGTGCAGAGAGTGAGGAAGATGGCAGCGCAAAAGGACGTCATGGCTTCCGTGCAGCGGGCGAAAGAACTGGCAGCACAGAAGGATTACGGAAATAAAAATGAACGCGCGGCTGCACTGGAGGCTATTCCCGGCCATCCGCTGAATACCCTGACACGGGAGAACACGATTCTTGCCGGCTGGCTTGCGGAAGCAAAGAATCGCCTGGATGCTCACGAGGAACTGGGCGACCTGTTTTCACGCATTCGGGAGCTTTCTATCCACTATGCGAAAAAAGGAGATCTTCTGTATCCGCTCCTGAAGGTGAAATATGAGATTTCCGGTCCCGCCGATGTCATGTGGACCGTGGATGACGAGATCAGGGACGAACTGGAGAGGCTTGGCAGATGCGGCGAACAAGACGCAGCATGGGAAGAACGCATGCGGGCAGTGCTTAAGCGGGCGGAGGAGATGATCTATAAGGAGAACAATATCCTCTTTCCGATCTGTGCGGTGAATTTTTCCGAAGAGGAGTGGCATGGTATTTATCGGGATTCCAGGGATTATGCTGACTGCCTGGGAGTGTCCGGTGAAACATGGAATGAGGCGGAAGCACCGCTTACAAAGTCAGAGACTCCTGCGCATGAGGGCGAAATCGTCATGCCGGGCGGTCATATGACCATTGCACAGCTTACCGCTCTTTTGAATACCATTCCGGTGGAAATCACCTTTGTGGATGCGGATAACATAAACCGCTTCTTTAATGAGGGACCGAAGGTGTTCAAGCGCCCCGGCATGGCTATTGACAGGGAGGTGTTCTCCTGTCACCCGCCGAAGATTGAGCCCATGGTCCGCAGCATTATCGGGGATTTCCGGGAGGGCCTGAGAGACAGCGTTCCCGTCTGGATGGAGAAAAACGGACGCCCCTTCCTTGTTACCTATCTGGCAGTACGGGATAAGGAGCATAACTATCTGGGCACCGTTGAGATTGTACAGGATATGGAGTTTGCAAAAAAACATTTCGCGCAGTAAATAGAAACGGGCGGTCTGTAAGGGCCGTCCGTTTTATGTCGAGTGCGTTGTTATAACAACATACAAAGCCTCAGCCTTCCGATATAATGCGCTTAGAAAACAAAAGGAGGAACAACCCATGAAAAACTATGTTACTTACGACACCCTGGTGGGTGAGATTGTTCAAACATATCCGGAAACTATCGATGTGCTGCTCTCCAGCGGCATGCACTGCCTCGGCTGCCCTGCTTCCCAGGCGGAAAGCCTTGCCAACGCCTGTGCCGTCCACGGGCTGGAACCTTCTGCTGTCGTGGATGCCGTCAACGAGAAAATCGCAGAGACCTGGGGGTAAGAAAGTATGAGTAAATTTTTAGGACCTATCCACAACTGGCTTTACAGCAAGATCGGCAGACAGGAAGAGCTCACGCGCCAGCTGGCAGAAGCTGCCGTAAAGGATGGCAGACTTACAGACGTAAACAGCTATGTTCGTGACGTGCCGGCGCTGGAAACGGTGATCGACGAGGGGAATATCCACGGCTGGCTTCAGGCCCGGATTTCGGACGCTGAGCAGCGGTATGCCGCGCTGGTGCTGTTCCTGATTTCCCGGGAGCCGGATTATCTCTCTTCCCTTCTTCGCGGGGCTTACAACTTTGGCGTATCGTATGCTCTGCCCGCAGGAACAACTCCGTCGGATGCCTATAAGGCGTTTGAGGATTTTTTTGTTAACGGGATGCCTTGTGATCAGGTTAACCTGGTTACGGAGAGCACGGATCAGAGCCTGTCATGGACACAGACAAGGGATCTGCATGACGAAGCCTGGACTTCCCAGGGTGGGGATGTACATACTTATTATCAGCTTCGCAAAAGCGTTATGGATGGAATGCTCTCCGGGAGCGGCCTCAGGCTGTCGGTGCAGGATTCAAGTCATTATACAATACAGGCAGCTTAAAATGGCTCCGGGCGACTTTGCCCGGAGCTTATTTATACCGCATTTCCGGCAAAATGAAGCACCGACGGATCGAAGGAGTGCATATCGCGGACTTAGGTATACAGGCACATTTCAGAAAGCTGGCGGTTTATTTCGCTGACTTTTTTACTATGCCGTTTCTGTCTTCTTTCAGAAGCGGCATCATAATCGGAGTGGCTTTTTACATAACTATATAGTATTTTTATAGAAATGGCAGGATGCAAAAATAATGGAAATATCCTGACAGTTTTTTCAGGGAGGATTTGTATGATAAGAAGGATGACGTTGGATCATGCAGCCAGATATGGTGAAATATATGCTGCTGCTTTTTCAGGCGCCCCGTGGAACGATCCGTGGAAGCCGGAAGATGCTGAAATTCATGTGAGAGAAATCATGGAATCGAAACAATCCTATGGGCTGGAGTATGTTCAGAACAATGAAGTGGCCGGTTTTATTCTGGGAGCATCAATGCTGTTTCACTATGGGCGCACGTTCGAAATTAATGACCTGGCGGTCGATCCGGCTTATCAGAGACAGGGAATAGCCACAGCGCTGATGGAAAAATGCATTGATGATGTGAAAAGCCAGGGGATGGTCGGAATCAATCTTATCACGGCAGGAGAAGGTGCATTGCCGGCTTTCTACGGAAAATACGGATTTAAGAAAGAAGAGCGGGTCATCCTGATGGGAAAAGAGCTTTGATAAATGTGCCGGAAGGCCGATAGCGTTCCGTTTTTAAGGATACTCAGAAAGGTGCATCTGTGGAACAAAAAACGTATGAATATAACGGAATTATCCATGCAATTCCGGACAGGGGCGGAGCTTATATCATCTTCCCATGGAATATCCGGGAAGAATTCGGGAAGGGACGAGTGAAAGTCCATGCCGAATTTGATGGAATCCCTTACGATGGCAGCATTGTCAACATGGGTGTGAGGGATGAGAACGGAAAGGTATGCTATATCATCGGGATCCTGAAATCGATCAGGAAACAGCTGAACAAAGAGGACGGGGACAGTGTCCACGTTGTGATTCGCGCAAGGAACGTGTGAATTCGATAAGGAGGAGATCGTAACGATGCCCAGACAATCTGTTTATGACATGAAGATGGCCAAAGTTTATTCACTGCTGGTGACTAAGGCAGAAAAGAAAGGCCGCACAAAGGCAGAGGTTGACGAAATAACCGCGTGGCTGACCGGATATGATATGCGAACGGCCAATCTTGATGTAACCTGCGCGGAATTTTTTGAGAACGCACCAGCCTACAATCCACGTGCTGAACTTATTACCGGTTCCGTCTGCGGCGTGAAGGTGGAGACGATCAAAGAACCGATGATGAAAAAGATCCGACAGCTGGATAAGCTGGTGGATGAGCTGTCAAAAGGGAAGGGGCTGGATAAAATAAAGAGATGAAAGATGTGCCCGATCGGAGTGGTACCGGTTTGACTGGTATCACTCTTTTTTAAAATTACGGAGAGAATAGGACTTTGCACGCAGCGGCGCTCTGCCGTCCTGTAAAATACAGACGGTCCGGGTTGGACCGGGTGTCTCCTGCTGATGACGGCTTCAGAGGTCCTGACAGGAAGAACTCAGGAAACAGGAGTGTTAGTAATCGATTAGTTTCTGCTTTGTAAAATAAAAATCAGTTGACAGTTTGTTCTGCAATCCTGTGAACTCTCTTTCGAGAAAGGAATGAAACAATGAGTGTCAACAGCAAAAAACACAACGCGTTGTCTCATGAGGCGATTGTCAAGGCGCTGTTTGAAAGTTACGAGAGCATTTATGCGGTCGATGTCGGGACGTCTGCCTTTCAATGCTTTCATGAGAGTAATTCATATAGCTCCTTACGTCTGGAAGATCACGGAGATAATTTTTTTGATGCATTGGAAAGTAATATGCTCAAAAAGATATATATTGAAGATCAGGAATTTGCCCATCGGATGCTTTCTAAAGAAGCCTTGTGCGCCGGATTAAGCAGGGATAAATTTTATACGTTTGTTTTCCGGCTGATGATCGATGGTCAGCCTTTGTACCATAAACTCAGGGCAACGAAGGAACTGGTTGAAGGGCGCCCTCATTTTCTGATCGGCATCCGGAATGTGGATGCTGTCTTCAGGCAGGACAAAGAACTGGCTGAGAAGCTGACGGCCATGCACAGCAAAGAACTCAGCCACCTCGACGCAATCCTTGCCAGTGCGGAGGGCTATTTGGAGGTTAATCTCACAACGGACACGATCCTGGACCATTCTCCTTATAACCTTCATGCTGTGCTCCCTGACAGCTTTCGTGCCGCCGCAAAGAACGGCACATTGCCGTACAGCACCTTTATGAAGTGGCATGCGGAACATATGGTGACCGTAAGCAAAGATTGCTTTATAAAAATCAGTGACCGGAGCTATCTGATGAAGTTCTTTGAAAGGGGAGAGAAACGGGCTTCCGCATCTTTTTCAATAAAAGCGGCAGAAGGGCAGATGCAGCCCTGCAATATCGTTTTCTATCTGTATCAGGATAGCGTTTCCGGAGATATTTTTGCCTTCTGCGTTCTGTACGATCTGACAGAGCAGCAGCGGAAAGAGAAAGAGCTTCGCGATATGGAAAATGAGCTTCAGCTGATCCGCCTTCGAAATTTTACCAGCCAGATGCAGCCGCATTTTTTGTACAATACGCTGGGGACAATCCAGGAAATAGTATTGAGTGATCCGGTATATGCGTCTGAACTGATCGGAGATTTTTCGATCCACCTTCGAAGCTGCATTCGTGCCATGGCCAATGACGCCCCCCTCCCGTTTGATCAGGAGCTGGCAAACATCAAGGCATATGTCAATATCGAGAAGATGCGCTTTGGAGATAAACTGAATGTTCTCTACAATATCCGGTTCAGGGATTTTTTCATCCTTCCTTTCAGCGTTCAGCCTCTGGTGGAAAACGCGATTCGACACGGCATATATGAGCGGGGTGAACAGGGCGGACTGGTTGTTATTCAGACGGAAAAGAAAGAAGATACGGTGCAGATCACGGTAGAAGACAATGGGGTTGGTTTCGACGTGGAGAAGTTTCAGACGGATCTTTCGGAGGGAAGGCAGAATTCAACCGGATTAAAGAATGTCATTTTTCGGCTCGATAAAATGATGCATGCAAAAGTTAAGATTGAAAGTGAGGTTGGTATCGGGACGACGGTGATCATCACGGTGCCAGACAAAGAGAATACAGAACAATGAGAGCGATTATAGTTGATGATGAACCGGTAATGCTGAAAAGGTTCGCAAGGCTGGCTGCGGAAATTCCAGACCTGAACGTTGTCGGACAGTTTGAATCCGCTGAAAAAGCGCTGAACTATGCGGCAGAACAATTTTTTGAAGCGGCCTTCCTGGACGTTGCCATGCCGATCAAAAACGGCGTTCAGCTGGCAAAAGAGCTAAGACTTATCCGGCCTGATGTAATTATCGTATTTGTCTCTGCGCATGATAACTACTTATGGGACTTTAATCAGATCGGCGGAGACTACTATATACTGAAACCGTATAATAAAGAAACCCTTGAAATGGCGATGGAGCGGCTGCGGCTTCTTCTTCAGCGGCAGCATAAGGAACTGTTCATCCAGACATTCGGCCGTTTCCTGGTTTTAAGAAACGGCAAACCACTTCCTTTGGCCGGAAAAGCGAAGGAAATCCTGGCGCTTATTGTGACAAGGCGTGGAAAAGAAATCAGCAACGAGGAAATCTACAGTACAGTATGGGAAGACAGGCCCTATGGAAATGTGGAGATGACCGTATATTATAACGCTCTGAGAAGATTGAAGCAGGTATTGAAGGAAGAACATCTTGAAGATCTTTTGATTTCCACGAAAAGAGGCCAGCTTGTAAATACTGCACTTTTTGACTGCGACTATTATGACTGGCAGGATAAAAACACAGGAACAAGGGATCGTTTCGAAGGCGAATTTATGTCAGAATACTCCTGGGGAGAGTATATTCTCGCCGGCATTCTGAACGATATGACTTGAGCAATAAAAGTAAGGAGGTATTGCAGCCATGCAGCTCAAAAGAGATACCGATTACGCAATACGAATCCTGTATTGCTTACGTCAAAACGGTGATGTCGGGCATACCGGAGAGAGAAAAGGGATGACCCTGAGTGAAATCGCCATGCAGACAGGGACTCCGAAGCTCGTTGCCGGACGTGTTTGTGAAAGCCTGAAAGAAAAGGGGATGATCGCCGCTGCCGGACAGGACAGGGCAGAAAGGAGTTATTGCTCAACTGAAACACAATCAGAGTATTCACTGCTGGATGTGATTGAGGCGGTAGAAGGGACTTGTCAGCTTTTTGCCGTATTTGATAAACGCTTTGCCGGATATAAAAGCTTTGAAAATCAGATACGAAAGATTCAAAAACAAACAGAAGGGGTTCTTGCCGGAGCAACGCTGGGTGTTTTATTTGAGATGCAGGACAAAAATAAAATGATATGAGTGTCAAAAGTACCTTTTGACACGGTAATCATAAAATGGGATTATCATAAATTGAGAGACGCAGCGCGGACTGCGCCTCTTTTTTTATTTTAAGGTGCAATTAAGATAAAGGTTACTTTTAATTAGTCACTCGTTTGTTGTGGTTTGGCATACTCCTATTATAGCCTGTATTATTGCGCCTTCCGGACGCTTTTACAGGATGTCAGGGATTACGACAAATCGAATAAAGGAGAACTAAGTTATGGGGAAGAGAAGAATACTGAAAAAAGCGTCGGCAATTCTGTGTGTGTTTTGCATATTGATTTCTATGCTTGCCAACGGAGCCGTTGTATTTGCCGCCGATGATGAAACGGTAACGGAAGGGACTGTAATCGTTCAAAGCAGCAATACGGAAACGAACGAAGAAAAACCGGAAGGCGGGGGTTCAGCAGGTGGTGGGGAAGAAACCCAGGTCCAAATCCCTCAGGAGGGCAATGACACGGATCAGCAAGAAACCTCAGACGAAAAATCAGAAACGGATGAGACGGCGGCCAGTGTCCCTTCTGCTGCGGATAAAACTTCAGCTGATGAGACTTCGGCTGATGAAACTTCAGCTGAGACTTCCACAGAATCAGCCTCAGAATCGGACGCTGTCAGCAAGACAGAGCCTGTAAGCGAAAAAGAGGAAGAAACCGTTCCGAAAATGAGAAAGGCCCGCTCTGCTGTCAGTACAAATCTGGCGGACTTTCTTACGGAAGTGATGATCAGCGCTCCTCAGGATGAAGAAGGGAATTACATCATCAATCCGAACAGTACCTATGAGATGACGCTGAGTTTTAATGAGAACGAAGGCGTTCAGTTTGATGATGAAGCGCTTCTTACATACAGCTTTCCGGAAGGTGTTACCATAAACGACGTTGGAAGCACCCCCTTCTCTATCACTGTCAAAGATGAGAAGGGTACAGCCGTCGTCAATGGCAACACGTTTGAAGTTGTGAACGGTCAGCTTCGGGTACGGTTTAATCAGGACGATCCGAACTTTGACCGCCTGAAAGTGATGCCCAATGTCAAATTCAGCATTGCCATCTCTTCCTCCTTCCATCAGACAGCCGGAGAGATCGTTTTCAACGAGAACATTGTGAAAGACTTTGTCTATGAAGAAAAGTCAGACCTGGAAATTCAGAAAAGTGTTGTATATGACAAGGAAAACGATACAGCTCATTACGAATTGCAGATCCGCTCGAACGGCGTAAACGAAAATGTCATCATCGAAGATCATCTCACCGGTACGGCCCTGACCTTCAATCAGGATGTTGCTGCACAGTCCAGTATCAATAGTACGCTTAACGTGACGCCGGATTATGCTTCCGTGGACAACGGTTTTCGCGTGACGATTCCGGGGACCGTGGATGGGGAAGTTATCAAACTAACGTACAGTGCCGCCGTGGATAATACAAAGATCACTTACAACGGCTCTGTTGAACAGACGAACAACACAGCCCGTGTCACGAGTGATCAGGTGCCCGACGGGAAAACAGCCAGTGCTGATTTTGCCGGGCAGGTAAAATTCCACAGAATATCCAAGACGGCGGCCGGCGATCCGGTGCCGGCCGGGGACGGCCTTTATGAGCAAACCTGGAAGATCCTGGTCAATGAAGATCATAAAATGCCGGTGGGAGACACAGATATCTTCGACTGGATCACTGAAAACAGCCGCCCGTTTATGCAGTTTGATGGTGACGGAATTACGGTTAAAGTTAACTTTGAGAACGGAACGTCAGAAACACGTAGTATTTCCTGGAACGATTTGTACCTGTACAAGGACAGCCATGGGACCATTGGCTGGAAGTACCATACACCGGCTTCCGATGGAAAAGCCTCCTACGAGATTACCTGCAGTACAAAGATTAATACCAGCGGGGCGCTGGGGAATTTAACCCTTGTCAATGGAGCGCAGGTTCATAATTCCTATGAAGAAGGAAAGGTTACCGTCGGGTCGATTGGAGAAAGTAACTTTGGCATTCAAAAAGAGGCTGTGGGGACAACCTCAGCGGAATCAGAATGGAGGATCACTGTGACGGTTCCGGGCGGCGGCCTGCCGGAAATGCACATCGTCGATGATTGCCCAATGCTTACTTATGAGGGAAATAATTATATCGATTCTCCTCAGGAAGATTCTTTTATAATTGAAGGGCTTTTGCCGGGAGAATCCTGGAAACTTCGTACGAGCAGCGAAAGCCGGAGCTTCACCATCACTTTTTATAAATCCGAAACGCAAAATGAGGCCAACAAAGGGCTGCTTTCGACCGCAGACGGAAAGCCGCGCAATATCGTAATTCACTATAAAACGAACGTCCATCAGGATTGGCTGAACCTCGCCGCCCAGGACGGATATGCTTCTCCTGCTCTTTACACGCATCGAAACTATACCTGCGCATGGTCCGGGTCCTACAGGACAGAAACGGTCAACGCCATGGTCATTCCGATCAAGCCGAACCTGGTTAAGAGTTTTGCTGAGCGTTCGGAAGCAGAAATCGACGGCGTCACCTATCCGGTATTTCGCTATTCGCTGGAGCTGTCCGGTCCGGCAAAGGATGGGATCACGATCCGGGATTCCTTCAACACCGATTACCTGAAATACTATGAGGCGGCAGGAATCCAAATCCTTGGCGGGGTTAATTCCACGCCGGCAGACGGAAACGGAACCATTTCCGCGGCCAATACTTCGGGCGGGATGGATATCACCGTCAGCCGTTTCCCCAAACAAAGTGACGGAAGCTTTTATCCGTACTATCAGATTTCCTATTCGCTGATTCCGAAAGACAAGGATGCGTTCCAGGCGCTGAACGCTGCGGCGGCTGCCTCACAGGGCGGAATTGATCTGGAAAACACGGCGAAATGGGGAAGCCTGGAATCAGAAAGAGTGGTCAACTACACCTATTTTCCGTATGTCGACAAAGAACTCCTGACAAAACCGACCGCCGGGAACGGCTATATTGCCACGTTCGAGGTTACCATCAACAAGTATGCAGAGGATCTGGATCCCGCTTCGGATGTACTGGCGATCCAGGATGTATTGTCTCCGAATCTGCGGTTCATGCCGGATACACTGACAATCTCTCCAGAAAACGATTCGATCGCTGTACAGCATGATGATGAGACCAATACCCTGATCTTTACAGAGGTTCCCGATGAAACGACCTTTGTGATTACCTATCAGGCGAGGGTGCTGGGCAGCGGAAATGTCACCTACTCCAACACGGTTAAGTTTGGAAACTTTGAAAAGACCGTTGAGGAAACTGCAGTTGTGGATTCCTCCGGTACGGGAACGGGCAGCAATCCCAGCATAACCATTGTGAAACGGGATTCCGAAGCGCTCTCCACGGTGTTAGCCGGCGCAACCTTCCAGCTGTTCTATCTGGAAGGAGGGGAACGTATCCCTGTCAGGGACAAGGAAGGAAAGGATGTTACCTTCACAACCGGAGCGGACGGGAGCGCCCTGATTGTCGGAAATCTGCAGAAACTCGGATGGACTCTTTGGGCGGACAGAACGTACTGTCTGGTGGAGACGGCTGCCCCTGCAGGGTATAAGCTCAATGAAGAACCTGTCAGCTTTATCCTGTCAGAACATCCATCCAGCCAGATCGAATACGACATCACCGGTGACCGGCTGAGTCTGAAGGATGAAGCCGAGAAGGTTTCCATTCCTGTCACGAAGACATGGGTTGGCCCTGTCGGAGCGGATGCCGTTGTGGTGCACCTTCTTGCAGACGGAACGGATACTGGAAAGACGATTACTCTGTCGGCAGACGGAAATTGGACCGGAGAGTTTGACAATCTCAGAAAATTTGACGATACGGGAGAGGAAATCTGGTATTCGGTTGCAGAAGATCCAATGGATAACTACGTTCCCCGATACGACGGCTCCGCCGATACCGGGTATACGATTACCAACATCAACACAGAAACCCTGGAGATTCCTGTTGAGAAGCGCTGGATTGGCCCTGCCGCGAAATCCGTCACCATCAACCTCCTGGCTGACGGTAAAGTTACGGACTCCGCTGTCCTGAATGAAGAAAATGAATGGAAGCACATCTTCACAAATCTTCCGAGGTATAACCGTACAAGCGGCCAGGAGATTGTTTACGACGTGAAGGAGGTCCTTGCCGAAGGGTACGAACAGGAACGAAGCGGCAGTGTTGAAACCGGCTTTACCTTTACCAATACGATTACCGGCAAGGTGTCCATCCCTGTTACGAAGAAATGGATTGGCCCTGCGGCGGACAGCGTGACGGTGGAACTTCTGGCTGACGGTGTCAGAGCTGCGAAAGCGGTGCTGAATGAGGCCGATGGATGGCAGTATACCTTCACGGATCTGGATCAGTATCACAATGGAGTCGAGATCGAATACACAATTCAGGAGATCCGGATGGACGGCTATGATACGAAGATCACCGGAGATCAGAGCGGCTACACCATTACCAACACCAGCACAGCGACCATAGAGATCCCGGTGGCGAAACAGTGGGTCGGACCGGCCGCCAAATCGGTCACGCTCCAACTTCTGGCGGATGGAAAAGCTGCGGATACGATTGTGCTTAATGACGAAAACGAATGGAACTATGTGTTCAAGGATCTGGCAAAGTATGACAGCACCGATGGTCATGAGATTGTGTATGACGTGCAGGAGGATCCAGTTCCCGGTTATACCCGGAGCAGAAGCGGCAGCGTGGAGACAGGCTTTACGTTTATCAATACAATCAGTGGAAAAGTGTCCATCCCTGTTACAAAGAAATGGGTTGGCCCTGCGGCGGACAAAGTTACAATCAATCTGTATGCGGATGGCGTAAAGGCAGCGGATATCGTACTTAACAAGAGTAATAACTGGAAGCATACCTTTACAAATCTGGCGCAGTATAACCGTGCGGACGGCCATGAGATCGTCTATACAATTGGCGAAAAACCTGTGGACGGTTATAAAACCTCTATTACCGGAGATATGCACTCAGGTTTTACTGTCACCAATACGAAGACATCGACTCCTCCGCCTGCCGGCACGCATACGAAGACACCAGCTCCTTCATCTGCCGGTACGCCAAAGACCGGGGATAAGTCGCACTTGCTGCTGTATTTCGCTGCACTGCTTCTTTCCGGTGCAGGATTGGTTGGGACTATCCTGTCAGGCAGAAAACGGACAAAACGGCAGAAGTCAAAATAATTAAGAAAGATCAATAAATAAAGATACGCGGCGGAGGGTGCAATACCTTCGCCGCGTTTTTGATAAGCGTTATTTCGTATACAGGGATGCTTCCAGAAATATACCGGGAATTATGCCACCAGCCATTTGTGCTTTTTTACGGAGTAGAGGGGAATAAATGGGATTATGATGGGTGTCGCAGATTTATATTTCTGATATTCCGGATCCTTTCCATAATTTTTATCCTGCCGGATCTCCAGTCTGCGGGCTCCGCCGAACATTACATAGATGATTCCGGCGTAGCCTGCGATGGCACAGAACCATTCAGCAGCGCTGCGGTATACATTTAATCCGGAAATAAACACACCGGTCCAGAAAATCATTTCCCCGAAATAATTTGGACAGCGAACAAGCCGGAACAGTCCGGTATCTACGAAGCGGCCGGGCTGCTTTTTCTTTGCCTTATTTTTCTGAAGATCTGCCGCTGTCTCCAGAATCAGGCCGGCGGCAGAAATAAGAAGCCCAAGGATGCAGAAGACATCTGTGCCGCGCTGATTTATGAGGCGGAACATCACGGGAGACGTCTGAAGAGCATAGAGGATTGCCGCAGAAACCCAGATCGCCGCCTTTGCCCCCAGGGATACGCCATCATCTGTTTTTACTTCGCCCTTCATACGCCTGGTGTAGGCTGTCTTCAGATCCCGATACGCAAGGTATCCGGACAGCCTGCATCCGTATACGATAAATAGTACACATTCCAGGGCTGTTCCCAGGGTGAGATCCTGCGGAAAAAGGAACAGAAGTCCGATGCCGATCAGAGCTACCGCCGCCCCGTATCCAAGGGAAATAAACCACACATATTTGCGGAAACCGCAGGAACTGGCGATCAGAGCCAGCAATAGAATAATCAGGAATGTTTTCATGTTTTCCTCTCTTTGTGTTTGATCGTTTTTTACAATAGAAACATGATCCATCATAGCGGCTGAGCTAAAAATTATCAATACATTTTCAGCGGAAAGGCGCCATTTGCGGCAGAAAAGGGAGAGCTGACGGTTAAATCACCCTTTGAATTTCAAAATATTTTTCCCTCTGAGAGTTAAAAAAGAAAGAATTCTAATTTTTTTTATATTTTACGTGAAATATTGCGCATACCGGTGTATAATAACCGCATTGTAAGCAGCCTATGAATGCAGTATAGTAACGTGCTAAAATTCCGGAAAGGTAAGAAGAGGAATGGTTCGATATTTTTTTAAGCGGCTGGGCATGATGCTGATCGCCATGTTTTTTATCATTCTGCTGACATTTGTGATCATGCATTCTATTCCGGGCGGTCCTTTCACCAGTGATAAAAAGGTTTCCCCGGCAATTGAGGAAGCGATGAACGAGAAGTACCATCTGGATGATCCGCTGCCAAAGCAATTTATGGATTATCTGGGCAATGTACTTCGCGGAGACTTCGGACCTTCCTATAAATATCCGGGGAAGACCGTCAATGAATTTATTGAGGATGGTTTTCCGGTTTCCGCAAAGCTCGGCGGTATCACGATTATTTTTGTCCTGCTGGCCGCTATCCCCATGGGAATCCTGGCAGCAGTAAAAAATGGCAAATGGCAGGATACGCTGATGATGGCGCTGGCAACCATTGGAGTAACCATTCCTTCCTTTGTCATTGCGTCAATTCTGATTTACCTGTTTTCCTATAAGCTGAGTCTGCTTCCAAGCTACGGATTGGATTCATGGAAAGGTTATATCCTTCCTGTTATTGCGCTGGGAGGATACTCCATCAGTTATATCGCCCGCCTGATGCGGTCCAGTCTTCTGGAGGTTCTCGGGCAGGATTATATCCGCACCGCCCGCGCCAAGGGGCTGACGGAGCATCAGATTGTTATACGGCATGCACTTCGCAATGCCCTGATCCCGGTGATCACGGTTCTCGGGCCGACGATCGCCAATCTGCTGACGGGATCCTTTGTCGTTGAGAAAATATTCGCCATCCCGGGACTGGGCGTTCATTTTGTGGATTCCGTCACACAGCGTGACTATACGACCATCATGGGGGTTACTGTTTTTTATGCTACCTTCCTGATGGCCATGACACTGCTGGTTGACCTGTTTTACTGTCTGATTGATCCGAGAATTAAGTACGACTGACAGCGGAAAGAGAAGACGGATGCAGTATTTTTACAGACCATAAGACAGAAAGGGATCGTTCTTCATGGAAAATAAATGGGGAAAACTAAAGGCCACCAATGAGGACCGGGAAAAAATATGGAAGAAAAACAGAACATTTGCGGGAGATGTATGGTTCCGCTTTCGTCATAAACCGACAGCGCTGGCGGGACTTATCATTATTGCGCTTCTGATGTTCTTTGCAGTTTTCGGACCGAACTTTACCGATTACAGCTATTCAAAGCAGAATCTGGACGTTGTAAATGTGCCTCCGCGCATGAGAGTGTATGAGACTGCGGACGGCGAAGCGTATCTTTACATCACGCAGAACATGAAACTGCTGGAGGTTTCAAAGGACGGACATCTGGGATCTCAGCTTGAAAAAGTCAGAGAGGACAGCGGCCGGTATATGACGATTTTTGATTATAAAGGAACGGAGGTTGCCCTTTATTACGGGCAGAAACCGTATCTGGTCGCAGATCCGGAAACACTGGTGATTTATCCTCACACAACCGTCTGGAACCACTCCTACCTTCTGGGGACAGATTCCCTCGGCAGAGACATTCTGACCCGGCTGATGTATGGAACGCGAGTTTCCCTGGTTGTTGCCTTTGTAGCGGTAGCCGTCAATCTGATCATCGGAATTGCCTACGGCGGTATTTCCGGTTACGCCGGCGGGAACGCGGATCAGGTCATGATGCGTATCGTGGATATTATCAGTACGATTCCGCTGACGCTGTACGTCATTCTGATCATGGTCCTGCTGGGATCGGGACTGAAGAGTATTATCATTGCGCTGGGAACGGTTTACTGGGTGGATATGGCCCGGGTTGTCCGCGGGCAGGTGCTTTCGCTTAAGCAGCAGGATTTCGTGCTGGCGGCGCGGACCATCGGTTCCCCCACAAAGACCATTCTGTTTCAGCATCTGGTTCCGAACTGCATGGGGTCCATTCTGGTTACGGCTACCATGCTGATTCCGTCGGCTATTTTTATGGAAGCATTTCTTGGCTTCCTTGGAATTGGGCTTCGTCCGCCGCTGGCGAGTCTGGGAACCATGTGCAATGATGCTACCGAGAACCTGAGAACCTGCCCTTACCAGCTGTTTTTCCCGGCACTGGTCATTGTGCTGATTATGTTTGCATTTAACTTTGTAGGCGACGGGCTTCGGGATGCACTGGATCCGAAACTGAAAAAATAAACCGATAGCGAAGCCGCTTTGAAGAGGAACCGAAGCGGCACTCCGGAAGGAACATAAATTAATGAGCGACAAGATACTTTCTATTGATAATCTGAATATTTCCTTCATGACCAGCAACGGTGAAGTGCAGGCGGTGCGCGGTGTTTCCTTTGATGTACACAAGGGTGAAATCGTCGGGCTGGTGGGAGAATCCGGAAGCGGAAAAAGTGTAACCTGTATGTCAATTCTCCGCCTGCTGGCGGATACGGCGGTGATCAGGGAAGGTACCATCCGTTTTGAGGATGAGGAACTGACCCGGGTCAGCAAGGCAGAAATGCGTTCAATCCGCGGAGATAAAATTTCCATGGTTTTCCAGGATCCGATGTCTTCGCTGAATCCGCTGATTAAGGTTGGAAAACAGGTAGAGGAGATTATCCGTATTCATTATCCTAAAAAGACAAAAGAACAGCTTTACCAGGAAACACTGGAACTGTTCCGGAAGGTAAGAATTCCGGAACCGGAAAAGCGGTTTCATTCATATCCGCATGAATTTTCAGGCGGCATGCGCCAGCGGGTCATGATCGCCATGGCCCTGGCGAACCGTCCGGATCTTCTGATTGCGGACGAACCGACCACTGCGCTGGATGTAACGATCCAGGATCAGATCCTGAAGGAGATGCGGACACTGCGCAGTGATTATGGCACCAGTATTATCTTTATCACGCATGATCTGGGGGTTGTTGCAGAGCTGTGTGACCGCGTGGAGGTTATGTACGGCGGCATGATCATGGAACAGGCGCCGATTGACGATATATTTGAGAACCCGAAGCATCCGTATACGCTGGGACTTCTCAGTTCCATTCCGGATGTGACACAGGATAAATCGAAACGGCTGGTACCTATCCCGGGATCACCGCCGGATATGACGAACCCGCCGAAGGGCTGCCCGTTTGCTCCGCGCTGCCCGTATGCAAGAAATATATGTGCAAATGAAATTCCGGAATTTTACACAATCGACGAAAACCACAGCAGCCGCTGCTGGCTGCTGGACGAGGAAGCCCCGCTGGAGGATAACCCGTTCCGGACATAAGAGAAAAAACAGCAGCACAGAAAAAATACAGGGAATGGATGAGATGACAGAGAATAAAAACATATCCGCCGGGACACCGCTGCTGGAAGTGAAGGACCTGACCAGGTATTTTGACGCAGGCTATAAAATGCAGGTGCATGCGGTCGATCATATTTCATTTAAGCTTCAAAAGGGACGGACACTCGGACTGGTCGGCGAATCCGGCTGCGGAAAGTCGAGCGCGGCGCGAACCATCATCCGTATTTACGAGCCGACGCAGGGACAGATTATTTTTATGGGTACGGATATTTCACACATGAATCAGAAAATGCTGAAGCCGTACCGCAAAAATATGCAGATGATTTTTCAGGACCCGTACGCTTCGCTGAATGCCCGCATGACGGTGCGGGATATTATTGCGGAACCGCTGCTGGCTCACGGGATTGTCAGAAGAAAAGAAGAAGCGAACGAATATGTCTATCCGATGCTGGAAAAGGTCGGACTGACTACGGAGCATGCGAACCGCTATGCGCATGAATTTTCCGGCGGACAGCGGCAGCGTGTCGGGATTGCCCGGGCACTTATCCTTCATCCGCAGCTGGTTATCTGCGATGAGCCGATCTCCGCGCTGGATGTTTCCATCCAGGCCCAGGTGATCAACCTTCTGCGCGATTTTCAGGAGGAGGAGGGAACAACCTACCTGTTTATCGCTCATGACCTTTCGATGGTCAGGTATGTATCCGACGAGGTTGGTGTCATGTATCTGGGGCAGATTGTTGAGATGGGAGTCTCGGATGATATCTATCAGCATCCCGCTCATCCTTACACGCAGGGGCTTTTAAGCAGTATTCCGATTGCGAACCCGAAGCTGGCCCGCGAAAAGGAAGGCGGAGGAATTAAAGGAGACATTCCCAGCCCGATCAATCCGCCGGCCGGCTGCAGGTTCCATACCCGCTGCCCGTATGCGAAGCCGATCTGCGCGGAACAGACGCCGCAGATGAAGGATATCGGCGGCGGTCATCTTTGCGCGTGCCACCTGATGGACTAAGGCAGAGGACAACAGGAATTACCAGCAGTATCATCCGGTTAACAGGGACGGCACAGGCCGGATCCTTTAACAGACCGCAATGGCGGCCGGAAAATAAAGCAGGAAAACCAGATTTAAGGAGGAAAGTATGAGAAAGTCAGCAAAAGCATTTGTAACCATGGCACTTTCTGCATCGATGGCTCTGAGCGGACTGGGCGCGGCGGTGCCTGCGTTCGCAGAGGAAAAGATTGATCTTTCAAAGGCGGGAGTATCTGAGGATACAACCGAAGCGCCCGTGGAAGCAACCGGCGATCAGGAGATTACATTTGTTCTGAGCAACCAGCCGGATTCCATAGACCCGAGCTACACCAACAACTCATTTGCATCCTTCGTGCTTGCCAACTGTTTTGAAGGGCTGGTAACATACGATGAAAACGGTGAAATTGCTCCCGGCGATGCCGAATCCTGGGAAAGCAATGACGATATGACGGTATACACATTTCATCTGAGAGACGGACTGAAATGGAGCGACGGTTCCGATCTGACCGCGCAGGATTATGTCTGGACCGCAAAGCATGTGTGCACGCCGGATACCACAGCACAGTACCTGAACATGTATACCGACTATATTGTCGGATGCCAGGAATACTATGACAGCGGCGATGATTCTAATTTCGGTGTAAAGGCACTGGATGACCAGACACTGGAATTTGACCTGAAAAATACCTGCTCTTATTTTGTAGACCTTGTCTCCATGTGGTGCTTCAACCCGGTAAAACAGGATACGGTTGAAACGAACGGAGATAAGTGGACACAGTCCCCGGACACCTACGTGTGCAACGGACCGTTTAAGATGGCAGAAATTAATAACGGCGAATCCTATGTTCTTGAAAAGAATGAAAACTTCTGGGATGCGGATAATACCACACTTCAGAAACTGACATTCCGCTATATCCTTGACACTTCAACGGCGCTGACCGCTTATGAGAACGGCGAAGTCGACGGCATCCGCAGCATTCCGTCCGGCGACCTTGCAAGACTGAAGGCGGAGGATGCCGGCCTGAAGACAACTCCGAACTATGGTACGGTTTACTATGACATTAACTGCAGCAAGGAACCGTACAACAACCCGAATGTCCGCAAGGCATTGAATCTTGCCATTGACCGCGACGAGCTGATTAACAACGTTGTACAGCTGGATGCACAGCCTGCCTACAGCTGGCTGGCGCCGGGATACGTTTCCAACGGAAAGGATATCACAGAAGGACGTTCTGACTTCGGACTTTCTGAGCACGCGGACCCGGATGCAGCCAAAGCGGCGCTGGCCGAGGCGGGATACGATGATCCCTCCACATTCCCGACGCTGCAGCTGTCCTATTATTCAGATGATACGGCCAAGAAGGTAGCGGAGGCGCTGGCTGAGATGTTTGAGACCAACCTTGGAATCAAGGTTGAGGTATCCTCCGCGGACTGGGCTGTATTCTATGACGCCGTTCAGAATGGTAATTATGAAGTGGCAGCCATGGGATGGTCCGCCGATTACATCAACCCCATGAGCTTCCTTCCGCTGCTTTACACGAACGATGTTTCCAACACAATCTTCTACAGCAATACGGATTATGACGCGATTGTTGACCAGGCCCGTGTAGAATCCGACCCGGCGAAGTACGCGGAGCTGGTAGAGAAGGCTGACGAAACGGCATCGAATGACTATCCGGTTATTCCGCTGTACTATAAGGCAAACTCTTATCTGATGCATGACAATGTGTCCGGATACTATATGATTTCCAATGGCAATCTGTATTTCCGTTACGCAAAGGTTGCAAACTGAGGGGTACAAAAACGCAGTCCGGAATAAAAAAGCAATATCGTAAAGAATAGAAACAAAGAGAAGAGCGCCGCTGTGAGGAGAAAAATCCCCGCAGCGGCGTTTTTTGGTGTATATATAGTATATATAGTATAGAAAGCTTATTTTTTCAGAAGGAGGATCGGAGATATGAAAACATTTGAATATAAGGTTATTAATGCTCTGGGGATTCATGCCCGTCCCGCGGCTATTCTGGCCCAGGAGTGCACGAATTTCAAGTCACAGGTTACCATTGAATGTGGCAGCGAGAGCGCATCCGGGAACAATGTACTGCAGATTCTGAAGCTGCACGCGGCCAGGGGCTCCGTCCTGAAATTTACCATTGAGGGTGAAGATGAGACTGCGTGCGAAGCCAGACTCCATGAGATTCTGGCCAACATTGCACCGAAGGACAAGCCGGTTTCCGTTCTGAAGGTTGCGTTTTTCGGAACCAAGGATTACGACCGCATGTTCTTTACGGAACTTGCCCGGGATAAGGGAGAAGGCACCTACAATGTGGACATTACCTATTTCACCGTCCGCCTGACTGCCGAGACTGTAAAGCTGGCTTCCGGCTTCGATGCCGTCTGCATTTTCGTCAATGACGAAGCACCGCGGCCCGTGGTGGAGGCACTGGCAAAAGAGGGTGTCCGCCTGATCCTGCTTCGCTGCGCCGGTTTCAACAATGTCGACCTGGATGCGGCGAAGGAACACGGGATAACCGTGCTGCGCGTTCCGGCTTACTCGCCGTATGCGGTTGCAGAACATTCGATGGCTATTCTCCAGGCGGCCAACCGCCGTCTGATGAAAGCGTACAACCGCGTGAAAGACAATAATTTCTCTCTGAACGGCCTTATGGGACTGGATCTGCATAACAAGGTGGCCGGGATCATGGGGACCGGCCGTATCGGGCAGATCATGGCCGGCATCTGCAAGGGATATGGCATGACGGTCATCGGCTGGGATGCCTATCCGAACAAAAAGCTGGAAGAGGAAGGCCTTCTTACTTATGTCAGCAAGGATGAACTTCTGGAAAAGGCAGATCTTATTTCTCTGCATGCGCCGCTGATCATGGGAGAAGGCGGAACGTATCATCTGATCGATGATGAAGCAATCAGCAGGATGAAAGATGGCGTTATGCTTGTCAATGCCGCCCGCGGTCCGCTGGTGGATACGGATGCGCTGATTCGCGGTCTTCGTGCCCTGAAATTCCATGCGGTCGCTCTGGATGTTTACGAGGGGGAGGATGCCAATGTGTATACGGATCATTCCGATGACATCATGCAGCATTCTATCGTTGCGCGCCTGCTTTCCTTCCCGAATGTCATGCTCACCAGCCATCAGGCATTTTTTACCAGGGAAGCCCTTCAGTCCATTGCGGCGGTTACCATGGAAAATGCCCGGAATTTCAATGAAGGGCTGCCGTACGGAAATGCGGAGGTTAAGTAAAGTCAGTGCCGCGGCCGGGGACCGACCCGGGGCAGGTTCCACTTATACAGGGTTGACAGCAGCCGGACAATAAAAATGACGGAGATCGCCACAAGCATGGCACTTTCCCTTCGCACGTGAATCCGGTTCAGAATGATGTAGACGGTACAGCCGACCATGGATGCGACGGCGTAAACGTGTTTAACAAAAATTACCGGGGTCCGGCGGGCGATGATATCACGGATCAGGCCTCCGCCAACCCCGGTGCAGACGCCGGCAAAAAGCAGGAGAGAAATATTATCTCCCATGCCGGTATAAAGGGCGATCTGCGTCCCGGTTACCGTGAAAATACCAAGGCCGGCCGCATCCAGAAGGTTTACGGCCGTGTCTGTCACGGCTCTTTTTTCCCTCACCCGGGAGGTGGCATAGTCAATGACAAAAACGGCGGCAGCCGTCGCGGCGGAAAGAAGCAGCACGGAATAATTTCTGAAGATGGATGGGGGAAAAATACCCAGCGTAATATCCCGGATCACACCGCCTCCGAAGGATGTGATCATTCCCAGAAGGATTACTCCGAATACATCCATGCCGCTGTCAATCGCTATTTCGGAGCCGGATATGGTAAATGCCACTATGCCGATAACATTCAGAAAGTTAAACAGAGAAAACATAAAAAACACCTCAGACGGAGCTCATTTATTGCCGCAGTACGGCAATATGTTTTCATTATATCAAAAATCATCATCAGACAGGGAACTATCATGATTAATTCAGATCATCAGGACGGTCAGAACATACAGGTTCACAAACGCCGCAAACATTACAGCGGAACACATCCGCATACCTTTGAGGAAAAGTATAAGGAAAGACAGCCGGAAAAATACGCAGATACGGTAGCAAAGGTGATCCGCAAGGGAAGCACGCCTGCCGGCATGCACATTCCGGTTATGGTGGATGAAGTGCTGTCCTTTCTGGACATACATCCCGGCCAGACCGGTCTGGACGCGACCCTCGGCTACGGAGGACATACGCTGAAGATGCTGGAAAAACTGGAAGGCTCCGGGCATCTGTACGCGCTGGATGTCGATCCGGAGGAGTCAGACAGGACAAGGAAAAGGCTGGAAGAAAAGGGGTATGGGGAGAACATCCTTACGGTTTGCCGGATGAATTTCGCCGATGTGGATAAGCTTAGCGCCAGGGTGGGAAAATTTGATTTTGTCCTGGCGGATCTGGGTGTATCTTCCATGCAGCTTGACGACCCTGCCCGTGGATTTTCCTACAAGGCGGAAGGACCGCTGGATTTGAGGTTGAATCCGGAGGCGGGAGTGAGCGCAGCAGCGCGGCTGAGGGAAGTGAGCGAGGAAGAACTGGAAGGAATGCTGGAGGAGAATTCGGATGAGCCTTATGCGCGCCAGATTGCACATGCGATCGTCCGGCGCAATAAAACCTGCGGCAAGATAGAAAGCACGCAGGATTTGCGGCGTGTCATTGAGGATGTGATGGACCGGGAACTTGGGAATCTGTCAAAGGAAGAGAAAAAGAACGAGATCAGGAAGACCTGTCAGCGTACCTTTCAGGCGATCCGGATTGATGTCAACAGTGAGTTTGAAGTGCTGGAGGCTTTTATGGAAAAATTGCCCGGTGTCATGAAACCGGGCGGAAAAATAGCGATCCTCACCTTTCATTCCGGGGAGGACCGCATCGTCAAAAAGGCGTTTAAGTATTTTGAAAAAGAAGGAATATACAGCCGCACGGCCCGTGACGTTATTCGTCCCACTGCTGAAGAATGCCGGCTGAACCCGCGGGCCCACTCCACCAAAATGAGGTGGGCGGTGATGGCCTGATCTCAGGATCCCCATGCCCGGATGAAGTAGGTTACATCCATGCTCCGGCACAGCTCACGGCATCTTTTCTCCTCGTCCCTGGTCAGAGTGGTGTCGACTGTTGTAAGCCGGACAAATGGAACATAGTTTTTCACCTCAACGGCAAAATCAACGACAGCCTGCCATGATTCAATGCCGAACTTCGGGCGTACAAGCTTCTGGTAGGTTTCTGCGTCCGGAGCATTCAGACTGATGGATACACGGTCCAAAAGGCCTTCGAGGTCCGGCGCGATATCACGCCGGTTGATCCGGTTCCCGAGACCGTTTGTATCCAGCCGGATGGGAATGCTGCGGCCGGTTTTATCCGTAAGACACAGCCCCTTCAGATAGCGGGCTGTTTCCAGAAGCACATCGAGTGCCTCCGTCGGTTCTCCAAATCCGCAGAAAACAATCTCCTCAAACGAAGTCAGATCGTATTGGTCAAGAGCAGATGTAAGTTCCGCAAAGGAAGGTTCATGGGAAAGCCACAGGCGGCTGGAATGACCGATGCGGTCCCGCATATTCCGCTCGCAGAAAGTACAGGCGCAGGGACACTTGTTTGTAAGGTTCAGATACAGGTTATTCTTATATCGATAAACAATAGAAGCCTCAGAAGAACGAACAGGCATATCGAAATCAAGATTACTCATTTTGACGGCAGAAACTGCGCTCACCATCCTTACTGTAAATTCAGGGTCTTTCGGCCCTGGCATCATTATACAGCAAAAAAGGCATTCCGGCAAAACGGGATTCAGGGGATGCTCCGGCATCAGACGGGAGGGTTATAAAGGCAGTGTGAGTTACAGCACCAGCGTAAGAATTCCTGCCAGAACAGCCGGAATCCCAACGGCGGTACTCATAATCACGCGGGTAAGTGTACGGTAATTATTTTCTTCAGTCATTCTTTTCATTTTCTGCGATCCTTTCTTTTCAGGAAGCCGTCCCGTGCCTTTGGAGCCACTCATACGGATGAATTTCGGCTTCCTTCCGTAAATTAAATTAGCTCACGGATGTAAAATGGATAATCAGCCTCCTGTAAAGGGATCGTAAAACCATGACGGAGGACAGAATAAGAACCTGTTGACAAAGCGCGCCGGACTTTGTACTTTAAGATTGTATGAAACGGACCAATTCGTGACAGCATCCGGGGTCAAAGGACCTTTTGAACCTGACATTATCATTCGTTTGAAAGAAACAGAAGAATGAGAGGAATAAAATGGAAGAAGATAATAAGAAGGATATTAAATTCAGCGCGGAGGAGACAGACAGCGGATTTGATATGGAACAGACAGAGGAAGCAGGAGAGCAGGAAGAGGACAGTGTGATCATTACCATGAAGGATGAGGACGGCAGGGATGTCGACTTTGAGGTACTCGATGCCGTCGAGTACAAGGGGGAGAGGTACCTGGTTCTGCTGCCGCCCGGGGAGGAAGGAGTTGTTATCCTGCGCGAGGACGTTAACAGGGAAGATGAGGAAAATTCTGCCTATGTGACGGTTACGGATGATGCAACGCTCCAGGCAGTGTTCAGGGTTTTTGAAGAGCACTGCAAAGATGAGTTTGATTTTGAGTAAATAAAACCGAAAAGTCAGCGAAAGGCTGAAAATCAGAAAGACCGGTGCGGCAGAGGCACCGGTCCTGGTAATAATCAGGCAGATAAATGCGGTTTTTTCAATGGCAGGGCAGTCTGCCTTTCCTTATGTAATGTATGCATCAGTATCCCAGATCTTCTCCAACCATGACGACGATGATCCGTCCGTCGTGCCTTGAATAGCGGGTAATTACCTCCTGGCAGCAGATTGTTTCCGGGCTGAGGCAGTTGGCACACTGACCGGTTACGGCGCAGGGCGTTTTGCATCCCAGGCGGGCCGTATTGGCCGGGGAAGCGACATTGTGAATGCGGCGGAAAGCGGACGGAACATCATCTGCCAGCTTGTTCATGCCGGTGACGACAATGACATGGGACGGGCCCTGAATCAGGAAGCAGAGACGGTTCCCATTTCCATCTATGTTCACAAGCTCGCCGTCTTTGGTGAAGGCGTTCGTGCTCATCAGAAAATAGTCCGCCATGACCTGGCGGGCGAGCATTTCCCGCTTTTCCTGCGCTGTTTTTGCTTCTTCCCGGACAATAAGGTTATAGTTCCCGCTTTTCAGGGCATCGATCATGCCGCATTCCTTGATTGTCTCGGATCCTCCGTATGCGACAGCGGATTCTTCCGGGATCAGTTCAAGAACCTTTTTCAGGGCTTCCTCCCTGTTTTCCGTGTAGCAGGCGGTAATGTTTCTGCGGGCGAATTTTTTGATCATGGTCTCGCCCAGTGATTTATAATACTGCTGTTTGGGAGTCATTTTTACGGCCACCTTTCTCATAAGTTCATTTCATGTGTTCAAAAAGCAGGACAATAGTGTCATTTTGTGCAGCCGCTTCCCGGAAACGGCTGTCTTTATAATACAATATAATTTCATTTTAGAGTGCAATTTTTCTATTTTCTTTTATAATAGAAATAGAATGATTACCGTGTCAAAAGTCCGCCGCCACGCATGCTTGCATGCGAGTGGTGGCAGGACTTATTGACACGCCCCACATGAGGCATGAAGTGGCGCGAA